>NZ_JBMKJK010000016.1:0-111836 GCF_049236925.1 Enterobacter cloacae complex sp. SYL003
TTCATTTAGTGTCCGAGGACATTAAGAATCCATGTCACTTTGAGTGCCCACACAGATTGTCTGATAAATTGTTAAAGAGCAGTTGCAACGCGGCTTTCAGCTCATCGTTGCGAGGTCCCGTATATTACGTTTTCCTCATTCAGAGTCAAGCAATTATTTTCACTTTTCTCTGTTGGCGTTCATCTCTGAACCCCGCTGTCCCGGCGGCTTGTAAGCCGTTGTTCCGTGTCAGTGGAGGCGCATTATAGGGAGTTCTCAGACGTTGACAACCCCTCTTTGAAAAAAAACGTTCAACCGTCTCTTTTTTGCTCAAAACCGTGCTACAGCGCCAGTTTTTCGAGCGTTTCGAAGCCATAACGACGTAAAACGGGCAAAAGTTGTTCGGTTTCTTTTGTTATCGCCATACAGAAAGCGATGTTCGCATCCGCTGATTTCGCATCCGGCGCCTCGTGCTCCAGTAGCCAGGCCGTCCGACGCGCAATCGCAGCACCGGAATCCACCAGCCGGGTCCCTTCAGGCAAAACCTTTAACAGCTCTTCCTGTAATAGCGGGAAATGGGTGCAGCCGAGAACAACCGTATCCGGTGGTTCCTGCATCCGCAGCCATGGACGCAGAATGCGACGCAGCTCTTCAAGCGATACCGTCTCGCCGTGCAGTTTCGCTTCCGCCATTTCCACCAGCTCCGCGGAGCCGAGCATGGCGATCTGGCATTCATTGGCAAAGCGCTCAATAAGCTCACGCGTATAAGGACGTTTTACCGTACCGCGTGTCGCCAGCAACCCCACGATACCGTTCGCCGTCAGACGCGCCGCAGGTTTGATTGCCGGGACAACGCCCACAACCGGGAACGGGAATTTTTCGCGCAGGGCAGGAAGAGAGACCGTGCTTGCCGTATTACAGGCAATAACCGCCAGCGCCAGGGGATAGCGCTTTTGTACCGCAGTGACGATTTCAATCACACGCTCAACGATAAAGTCTTCACTCTTTTCCCCATACGGGAACGCGACGTTATCGAAGGCGTAGATGTAATGGAGATCCGGCAGGAGCTGCCGAATCTCATCATAGACCGAAAGCCCACCGACGCCGGAATCAAACACCAGCACGGTGGGACGCGGATCAGAAGGTGTAGCTGCCAGACAAGGTGTATTCCCGTCCTGCAGTTTGGTAGCCATAAACTGTCTCGTAATCTTTATCGAACAGGTTGGCTATTTTACCACGAACTGTGAGATGTGAGGTGACAGGATATGAAACCGCGACGTCCCACAGGCTGACGCCGCCCATTTTAACTTTCTCTGACGGATAGGTTCCAAAGTCGGTGTCGTAGCGCGTGCCGAGATAGTGATACGTCAGGCTCCAGTCAACATCATAGATCTGCGTATCAAGCTGATATTTCACCTGCTGTTTAGCACGACGGTCCAGAAGTTGATTGGTTGCCGCATTGCGGGCATCCACATAGTCGTAGCCCACAGTATGCGTCAACGGACCCGTATCAAACGACGCTGTCGCTTCTACACCTTTAATGCGTGCTTTGCCGACGTTGTAATATTGCTGCAGGTTATTGTTGAAGTCGATGAGATTATCAACGTCATTACGATAGCCGGATACGCGCCAGCTTACGCCTGCCGTCAGGCCTTCAAACGCCCCTTCCCACTGCTTGCTCTCTTCAGGATCAAGATGGGTATTGCCGTAGAAGCCATAGAGCTGACCCAGATTCGGCGCTTTATAGGCCGTGCCATAAGAGGCTATGAAGCGGTAACCGTCAACGAACTCCCAGGCTGCGCTACTTTGCCAGGTACCATGGCGACCAAACTGAGAGTTGTCATCGCTGCGGGCTGCCGCCTCCAGAGTGAAATCTCCAAACTGCTGCAACCCAGTCAGGTAGACGCCAGTGTTACGCAGGTCATAGGCGTTGGTTACGTAGTTGGTACCCGGCTCGGTGCTCTGTTTCTGCCAGTCAACGCCCGCGCCGATGTTGCCATGTCCCACGTCAACTGAGTTGGTCCACTGAACATTGTACTGTTTGATTTCATCCAGGGTTGCTGTGGAGTCATAGCGTCCAAGGTGCGGATCGTAATTGTAGTCTTTGCTGTGACTGTAGCTGGAGAGCAACTGTGAATGGAAAATATCCCGGTTAAACCGCAATCCGGCATCCCAGGTCTGGCTATAGAGTTGGCGGGTATCAACCAGCACATCAGGGGTAAATGAACTGTAATAGCCGTCATAGGCGGTACGGTTGCTGTAACCATAGCCGCGAACGAAACCACTCCATTGCTCAGAGAAAGCATGCTCCAGTGCGCCGTAGAGCGTTTTATTCATAAAGCCGTCGCGATCGGTCTGGGCAAGGCCGCCGTTATTACCGTCAGCAACGACGTCAAAGCCTTTTGTGTAGGTGTAATCCCCCGCCAGCGTAACGCGCGTACTTTCACCCAATGTTTGCTGGGTGCTGCCACCATAATTCTGGAAGCCGTGTGTCCCAACGCCAGCATTCAGCGTTGTGCCATCCTTCGCACGCGTAGTGATAATGTTGACTACACCACCGATCGCATCCGAGCCGTACACCGCCGAACGCGGTCCACGAAGATATTCGATGCGCTGCACCAGGGAGATCGGAAACTGGCTAAGATCGGACGACCCCGTGACGCCCGCCTGGTTAAGACGGATCCCGTCGACGAGAATCAGGACATGGCTGGAGTTCGTACCGCGTATAAAGAGAGAAGAGAGCTGCCCCATCCCGCCATTTTGTGCCGTATCTACGCCAGGCAGGCGACGCATGACATCCAGAACCGTGGTGGATTGCCAGCGGTCGATATCGGCCCGCGTCACGACAGAAGTCGCAGCCAGAACAGATTTTTCAGGTTGTTCGAAACGGTTTGCTGTCACCACCAACGAGTCGGCGCTTTCCTGCGCCCAGCCCGAAAATGCCGTGACGGAAAACGCCGTCAACAGCGATACTTTTTTAATCATTGTTAAAGCATCCACAATATAAGAAGGATGCCGCAGGCCTCATCGATAGCACGCGATGATGAAACCAAATGCGACGTGATCCCGGCAGGTCTTCGGGCTGGGTGGCGTTATACGGATGAAGACTTCCCGTTTTCACAGTGTCTACAACTCTCATCCCGCCAGTCTTTACCGCTGCGCGTCAGCTCCAGATTTGCACTGGATTCCCTTTTCACTCTCAGGAGACCGGAAACAGAATGCTACAATTAGACACGTATAGATGTCCAGATAGCTATTAGCCATTAAATCTGGACATCCACTGCACAATCCCTACAATCCCCGCGTAATTCTTTATCACTCAGGACGCATCATGACCCCCGAACACCTCCCGACAGAACAGTACGACGCACAGCTGGCAGAAAAAGTTGTCCGCCTGCAAAGTATGATGACGCCTTTCAACGCGCCCGTTCCCGAGGTGTTTCGTTCTCCGGTCAGCCACTACCGTATGCGCGCTGAGTTTCGCATCTGGCACGATGGCGATGACCTGTACCACATCATTTTCGATCAGCAGACGAAATCCCGGATTCGCGTAGACAGTTTCCCGGCGGCGAGTGAGCTTATCAACCAGCTAATGACGCTGATGATCGACGGTGTGCGCACTAATCCGGTGCTGCGCAACAAGCTGTTCCAGATTGACTACCTGACCACCCAAAGCAATCAGGCCATTGTCTCTCTGCTCTATCACAAAGCGCTGACCGACGAGTGGCGCGAGCAGGCAGTAGCCCTGCGCGATGCGCTGCGCGCGCAGAACATCAACGTGCACCTGATTGGCCGCGCGACCAAAACCAAAATCATGCTGGACCAGGATTACATCGACGAGCGTTTGCCGGTGGCAGGAAAAGAGATGGTTTACCGTCAGGTGGAGAACAGCTTCACCCAGCCGAATGCGGCAATGAACGTGCAGATGCTGGAGTGGGCGCTGAATGCGACGGAAGGGTCGACGGGCGATCTGCTGGAGCTCTACTGCGGTAACGGCAACTTCTCGCTGGCGCTGGCGCGTAACTTCGAGCGCGTGCTGGCGACGGAAATCGCCAAACCGTCGGTGGCCGCCGCGCAGTACAACATCGCCGCTAACCATATTGATAATGTGCAGATCATTCGTATGGCGGCAGAAGAGTTTACCCAGGCGATGAACGGCGTACGTGAGTTTAACCGCCTGCAAGGGATTGATTTGAAGAGCTACCAGTGTGAGACAATTTTTGTCGATCCGCCGCGCAGTGGCCTGGACAGCGAAACCGAGAAGATGGTGCAGGCGTACCCGCGTATTTTGTACATCTCCTGTAACCCGGAGACGCTGTGCAAGAATCTGGAAACATTAAGCCAGACGCACAAGGTTGAACGTCTGGCGCTGTTCGATCAGTTCCCATATACGCACCATATGGAGTGCGGCGTACTGCTCACGGCGAAGTAATGTGGGCCTTGTAGGGCAGGTAAGCGAAGCGCCACCTGCCAAAAAAGCCGGATGGCGCTTCGCTTATCCGGCCTACAATGACAAAACCCTTTACTCTGGTAACTGGCTCTTGCGGCTACGCATGCGAGAGCCAATCCAGAACACCAGCGCCACAGACAGCACCGCAGGCAGGAAGTTAGAACCGATATCCGGATACTCTGCACGCACGACGGTGCTGTACAACAGTACACCCAGAATAAAACAGGCTGCGGCCAGCCCCGGTAACCCAACCGGCATGGTGCGGTTCAGATAACGTTGATGCAGGCAATACACCGTCAGCACCAGCGCGATAATCGGGAAAATCGAGAACGGTACAATTGAGCTGAAAACCGCCGCAAACGTACCGTTAATGGATAAGCCAGCGATCAATGCCAGCAACAGCGTTCCTTTATCCTGACCTGACTGTTTCATTACTCACCTTCACTCATCGTTTTGATGTGCCAACTTCTCTTGTTCACGGCGATACCAGTAGTACGCACCTTTAGAAATCATCCGCAGCTGCAATACCAGTCGCTCTTCGAGTTGCTTACGTTGTTCAATGCTGACATCCAGCGCTTCGGCACCCGCACTGAAAACAATGGTCACCATCGCCTCGGCCTGTGCTTCAGTAAACGCACGCGGCATATGGTTTTCGAGTTCAAGATAGTCGGCAAGTTCCGCGATGAAATGCTGAATTTCACGCGCGACGGCGGCACGAAACGCCGCCGACGTGCCAGAGCGCTCGCGCAGCAAAAGGCGAAACGCGTTAGGGTTATTGCCGATAAATTCCATAAATGTCGACACGGAGGTGCGGATCACGCTGCCGCCTTTGGCAATACGCTGACGCGCCTGACGCATAAGCTGGCGCAGCATCAAACCGCTCTCGTCGACCATGGTCAGGCCCAGTTCATCCACATCACGGAAATGACGATAGAAGGACGTTGGCGCAATCCCGGCCTCGCGCGCCACTTCGCGCAGGCTTAAACTGGCAAAACTCCGCTCAGCACTCAGTTGACTGAATGCGGCTTCCACCAGCGAACGCCGGGTTTTCTCTTTTTGTTGTGCTCTTACGCCCATCACGATAGTTGAATCCTTCCAAAGGCCCGTTGGCACTATACCAGAGAATAAAATTAATCTGTTTACCTGGCTTTGTGAATGATTGTTTACGCGCGGTTTGTGCTCCACTGCCCGAAAAAAGCACAACGATAATTGGGTTACCCAGGCAATGATGTTATGATTCTGTTGCTTTTATGTATAAGAACAGGTAAGCCTTGCCATGCCACATTCCTACGATTACGACGCAATAGTTATTGGTTCCGGCCCCGGCGGCGAAGGTGCTGCTATGGGTCTGGTAAAACAGGGAGCCAGAGTAGCGGTTATTGAGCGCTACCATAATGTCGGCGGCGGTTGCACCCACTGGGGCACCATCCCTTCGAAAGCCCTCCGCCACGCCGTTAGCCGCATTATCGAATTTAACCAGAACCCTCTTTACAGCGACCACTCCCGACTTCTTCGTTCTTCCTTTGCCGATATCCTGAATCACGCAGACACGGTCATTAACCAGCAGACGCGCATGCGTCAGGGTTTCTATGAGCGCAACCACTGTGAAATTCTGCAGGGTAACGCGCATTTTGTGGATGAACACACCCTGGCGCTGGAGTGCCACGACGGTTCGGTTGAGACGCTCACCGCTGAAAAATTTGTGATTGCCTGCGGATCGCGCCCATATCATCCGGCAGACGTGGACTTCTCTCATCAACGTATTTACGACAGCGACTCCATCCTCAGCCTGCACCACGAGCCACGCCATGTGATCATCTATGGCGCGGGCGTGATTGGCTGTGAATATGCGTCGATTTTCCGGGGAATGGAGGTCAAAGTTGATTTGATCAACACCCGCGACCGGCTGCTGGCGTTCCTCGATCAGGAGATGTCAGATTCCCTCTCCTACCACTTCTGGAACAGTGGCGTGGTGATTCGCCACAACGAAGAGTACGAGAAAATCGAAGGCTGCGACGACGGTGTGATCATGCACCTGAAATCTGGTAAGAAGCTGAAGGCGGACTGCCTGCTGTATGCCAACGGCCGTACCGGCAACACGGATTCATTGCAGCTGGAGAATATCGGGCTTGAAACCGACAGCCGCGGTCAGCTCAAGGTCAACAGCATGTACCAGACTGCGCTGCCGCACGTTTACGCGGTCGGCGACGTTATTGGTTACCCAAGTCTGGCCTCCGCTGCTTACGATCAGGGCCGCATCGCCGCACAGGCGCTGGTGAAAGGTGAAGCGACGGCGCATCTGATCGAGGACATCCCGACGGGCATCTACACCATCCCGGAAATCAGTTCTGTCGGCAAAACCGAGCAGCAGTTGACGGCCATGAAGGTGCCTTACGAGGTGGGTCGTGCCCAGTTTAAACACCTGGCGCGCGCACAAATTGTGGGGATGAGCGTGGGTACGCTGAAGATCCTGTTCCATCGCGAGACGAAAGAGATCCTCGGTATTCACTGCTTTGGTGAACGTGCCGCGGAAATCATTCATATCGGCCAGGCGATCATGGAGCAAAAAGGTGGTGGCAACACCATCGAGTACTTCGTTAACACCACCTTTAACTACCCGACCATGGCGGAAGCCTATCGGGTAGCTGCGCTGAACGGCTTAAACCGCCTGTTTTAACGCGTTGTCGAAATGGCCATCCATTGCACCACGGATGGCCTCTGCCAGCTGCTCATAGCGGCTGCGCAGCGGTGAACCCGGACGATAAACCAGGCCGATCGTGCGACGCGGCTCTGGCTTAATACACGGCAGATAGACCACGCCATCACGCTTACGCTCGCGCGGCACGGCCAGCGCAGGCAGCAGCGTAATGCCACTTCCCGCCGCGACCATGTTACGCAGCGTTTCCAGGCTGGTTGCGCGGAAATGGGTATCTTCATCTGCACCCGCTTCGAAGCAGAAGCCCATCGCCTGATCGCGCAGACAGTGGCCGTCTTCCAGCATCAGCAGCTTTTCTCCGGCCAGATCGGCCATCGGCACGCGATCGCGGTTCGCCCACGGGTGATCTTCATAGATCGCCAGCATCATCGGCTCATCGAACAGCGGTACTTCAATAAACGCTTCACTCTCTTTGACCAGCGCCAGGATCGCGCAGTCGAGCTTGCCGCTGTCTAACTGCGCCAGCAGCTGATGGGTTTGCGCTTCATGCAGGTACATTTCGAGTTTCGGGAACGTCTGGTGCAGCAGCGGAATGATTTGCGGCAACAGATACGGGCCAACGGTTGGGATCAGGCCAATATGCAGCGGGCCGGACATCGCCTCCCCCTGCTGGCTTGCCATTTCCTTGAGCACTTTGACCTCGCGCAGTACGGTGCGCGCCTGATCCACCAGCAGCAGACCTGCCTGCGTGAACAGTACCTTACGACTGGTGCGCTCCAGCAGCATCACGCCCAGCTCATCTTCCAGCTTGCGGATCTGACCGCTCAGCGTTGGCTGGCTGACATGGCAGGAGTCTGCCGCGCGGCGAAAATGGCGATGCTCAGCTAACGCTACCAGGTATTCAAGATCACGAATATTCATTATTCATCCTCCGTCGCCACGATAGTTCATGGCGATAGATAGCATAGCAACGAACGATTATCCCTATCAAGCATTCTGTTGAATAATACATCACATAGACGAGGCGGCACGTGTTTGACCCAAAACGACCCCGCACCGTCAGCGAGTTTCTCTCAAAACTCGAAAAACTAAAGCCAACGTGAACTTTTGCGGACCCCGTGGTCCGCTTTTTTTTGCGTATAAAAAAGCCCGGCACTAAGCCAGGCTCCGTTTTTCTCCCTCTCCCTGTGGAAGAGGGCCGGGGTGAGGGCACCAGCCCGCACAAATCAAACCAACCGGTTTTTCGCGTCCGCAATCGCCTGCGCCACCTGCTTCGGCGAGACTCCACCTTTCGCCGCACGCTTATCCAGGCAGGATTGCAGGGCCAGAATCGGGTAGACATCCTCCCCAATAACCGCACTGAATTTTTGCAGGTCGGCAAGCGCCAGCTCTTCAAGGGCTTTACCCTGACGAATCGCTTCCACTACCGCTTCACCCACAATATGGTGCGCCTCGCGGAACGGTACGCCTTTCGCCACCAGGTAGTCTGCCAGCTCGGTAGAGTTAGCATAGCCCTGCTGCGCCGCTTCCTGGCAGCGAGGACGTTTCACCTGAATGCCGTCCAGCACCAGCGCGCCCATATGCAGACAGTCCAGCCAAGTGTCGAGCGCGTCGAACAGCCCCTCTTTGTCTTCCTGCATATCTTTGTTGTATGCCAGCGGCAGCCCTTTCAGGGTCATCATCATGCCGGTCAGCGCGCCCTGCACGCGGCCACACTTACCGCGGATCAGCTCCAGCGCATCCGGGTTTTTCTTTTGCGGCATCAGGGAGGAGCCGGACGTCACACGGTCGGACAGCTCGACGAAGCCCGCTTCGCCAGAGTTAAAGAAGATCAGGTCTTCGGCAAAGCGCGACAGGTGCACCATCCCGATAGAGGCATTCGACAGCAGCTCCAGCACGTGGTCACGGTCAGAGACGCTGTCCAGGCTGTTGCGGGTGGCGGAAGCAAAACCCAGCCAGCCTGCCAGCTGCTCACGGTCGATTTCATACGCCGTACCGGCCAGCGCGCCGCTGCCCAGCGGGCTGACGTCCAGACGCGTTAAGGTATCCTGTAAACGGCTCTCATCACGCGCCAGCATCTCAACGTAGGCCAGACACCAGTGCGCAAAGGTCACCGGCTGTGCGCGTTGCAGGTGGGTATAACCCGGCATCACCGCATCCTGATTGTTCTGCGCAGTGTCCACCAGCGCGCTCTGCAGCTGACGATTCGCCGCCAGCAGTTCGCCGACGGTCTCTTTACACCACAGCTTCAGGTCGGTCGCCACCTGGTCATTACGGCTACGCCCGGTATGGAGCTTTTTACCCAGCTGGCCGACTTTGTCGATCAGTTTGCCTTCCACCCAACTGTGAATATCTTCGGCATCGCTCTGGAGGATTTGCTGCGGATCCAGACGCACCTCTTCCAGCAGATTATTCAGCGCCTCTTCCAGCTGCTGCTGTTCCTCTGCGGTCAGCACGCCCACGGTCACCAGCGCTTTGGACCAGGCCACAGAGCCGACAATATCCTGTTCGGCCAGGCGGTAGTCGAAGCGCAAAGAGTCGTTGAACTGTTTGAACCGCTGATCCGCTGCCTGTGTAAAACGCCCACCCCAAAGTGCCATAACGAATTTCCTTAATGATGATATTTTTGCCCGGTGGCGCTGCGCTTACCGGGCCTACAAAATTCACGTAGGCCGGATAAGCGAAGCGCCATCCGGCACAGAATCTTAAGCCAGAATACGCGTACCAATCGGCGTACCGTTAAACAGCGCCGGGAGTTGCTCCGCGTGACGCCAGGAGGCGATATCCACCGGACGACCCAGCGTGCGCGCAGCATCCAGCGCCGCGTTCACCTTAACGATCATGCCGTCGGTGATAATGCCCTGATCGATCAGCTGTTCGGCTTTTGTGGCGGTCATTTCCGCTATACGCTGGCCTTTGCCGTCCAGAATACCGCTCACGTCGGAGAGCAGGATCAGGTCTGCGCCCAGCGTAGCAGCCAGCGCGGTTGCCGCCTGGTCCGCATTGACGTTCATCAGCTCGCCCTCTTCGGTCACGCCGATTGAGCTCACCACCGGCAGAAAACCACCTTCCAGCAGGGTGTTAATCAGCTTAGGCGAACCTGGCTGCGCCAGTCCAACATGGCCAAGCGCTTCGTCGAGCTGGGTCACTTTCACGCTATCGCCATCGCCAAGACAGAGGCCAACGGACGCGATGTGGTGCTTCTTCGCCCACGCCAGCAGCGTTTTGTTCGCCGTCCCCGCCAGCGCACCAGTAATAATGTCAATCTGGTCGGCAGGCGTGACGCGCAGGCCATTTTTCTTAATCACCGGCAGGTTGAGCCCTTTCATCAGCTCGTCCACCACACAGCCGCCGCCGTGGACAATCACCAGCGGACGTTGATGTGATTCACGATAGTTCACCAGCGCGGTAAACAGGCGCTCCAGCGCTTCTTCGCTGTCCAGCAGTACACCACCGAGTTTGATAATTAATGGGTTCATCATCACACCTTAAATAAGAGCCTGCGTTTCAGGGAAGCCGAAACGAATATTTGCACACTGCATTGCCTGTGCGGCAGCGCCTTTGAGTAAGTTATCTTCTGCGGCGACCACAATCAGGTGCTCGCCCTGCACGGCAAAGCCGATGTCGCAGAACGGCAGGCCGACCACGTTTTTTAGCGCTGGTACGCCTTTGTCATACAGACGCACCAGTGGTTTATCCGCATACGCCTGCGTGAAGACTTCGCTCACCTGTTCTTTGGTCACACCCGGCTTCAGGCGGCAGGTAATGGTTTCGAGGATCCCGCGCGGGAAGCTACCGAGGTGCGGGGTGAAGATCACCTCCGCGCCCAGATGGGTGGTGATTTCAGGGTGATGACGGTGATTAAACACGCCATACGGCTGAAGGCTCACTTCGCAGAAGCTGTTGGAGATCGCGGCCTTGCGCCCGGCGCCGCTCACGCCGCTGGTGGCGTTGATCACCGGCCACTGGTCAAGATCCAGCAGACTCGCGTCGATCAGCGGCTTAAGGGAGAGCTGCGCCGCCGTCGGGTAACAGCCAGGCACGGCAATCAGATTCGCTTCTTTCAGTTTATCTGCGCTCCACTCCGCCAGGCCGTACACCGCTTTTTCGAGCAGATCCGGGTGCTGATGGGTGAAGCCGTAATATTTTTCGTAGAACGCGCTGTCGTTAACGCGAAACGCGCCGGAGAGATCGAAGACCACGCAACCGGCTGCCAGAAACTGCGGCGCCAGGTCGTGACTGACCTCGTGTGCGGTGGCTAAAAACACCACGTCAACGCCGTCGGTAAACTCGCTGATGTCAGACATGGCCTGCAAAGGCAAATCAACCACGCCCTTAAGTTGTGGATGCAAATCGGAAATTAACTTTCCGGCATCATTGCTTTGCGCTGACACGGTCAAAGCGGTTATGGTCATATGTGGGTGGCGATTCACGTAGCTTACAAGCTCTGCGCCCGCATAACCGCTAGCGCCTACAATCAGCGTATTCAACATCGGGTTCCTTTATGCTCAACGTTAATGTATTTTTATTCACATTTATTGCATGAATATTGATACTATCACGACCTAAGGTGTGTCAACAATGAAAATGAACTTACCGCCATTTATCGAGATTTACCGCGCCCTGATTGCCACACCGTCCATCAGCGCAACGGAAGAAGCGCTGGATCAGAGCAATGAGTCTTTAATCAATCTGCTGGCGGGTTGGTTTAGCGATCTTGGGTTTAACGTTGAGGTTCAGCCCGTCCCCGGAACACGTCACAAATTTAACCTGCTCGCCAGCACCGGACATGGCGCTGGCGGCCTGCTGCTGGCTGGTCACACTGACACCGTGCCGTTTGACGATGGCCGCTGGACCCGCGATCCGTTCACCCTGACAGAGCACGACAACAAGCTCTACGGTCTCGGCACGGCGGACATGAAAGGCTTCTTTGCTTTTATCCTCGACGCGCTGCGTGACGTGGACGTGACAACGCTGAAAAAGCCGCTCTACATTCTGGCGACCGCCGATGAAGAGACCAGCATGGCGGGCGCACGGTATTTCTCTGAAAACACGTCGATTCGCCCGGACTGCGCGATCATCGGTGAACCTACCTCTCTGCAACCGATTCGGGCGCACAAAGGCCATATTTCTACCGCAGTGCGCGTGCTGGGCCAGTCTGGTCACTCCAGCGATCCGGCGCGCGGCGTGAACGCCATTGAGCTGATGCATGACGCGATTGGCCGCATCATGACCCTGCGCGACGATCTGAAAGAGCGCTATCACTACGAGGCGTTCACCGTGCCGTATCCGACGCTGAACCTCGGCAGCCTGCACGGCGGTGATGCGTCCAACCGTATCTGCGCCTGCTGCGAACTGCATATGGATATCCGTCCTCTGCCGGGCATGACGCTGAGCGATCTGGATGGCTTACTGAACGAAGCGCTGGCCCCGGTCAGCGAGCGCTGGCCGGGACGTCTGACGGTCTCCGAACTGCATCCGCCGATTCCAGGCTACGAATGCCCGCCTGACCACCAGCTGGTTCAGGTGGTGGAAAAACTGCTCGGAGAGAAAACCGACGTGGTGAACTACTGCACCGAAGCGCCGTTTATTCAGACCCTGTGCCCGACGCTGGTTCTGGGCCCTGGCTCCATCAACCAGGCCCACCAGCCGGACGAATATCTCGAAACCCGCTTCATCAAGCCCACCCGCGAACTCATTACCCAGGTTGTGCATCACTTCTGCTGGCATTAAAACGGCCCCTCACCCTGCCCTCTCCCCAAAGGGGAGAGGGTGTTCAAGTACCCTCTCCCCTTTGGGGAGAGGGTTAGGGTGAGGGGAGTAAATCCCGCGATCTCCGTCACATTCCCATAAGCATCTCTTATCTGACGCAATACGAATTAAATTTCGTAAATTGCCCGCATTTATTCATCTGCTGAACCGTTTTCGCAGCAATTGACGACGGGGGTTTTACGTGGCTTTATAAAGGGAGATGACAAAATAATGTCCAGAAAATTTTCGCCTGGGCATAAACAAAAATGATGGGGTGACTGGGTTTTTATGAACGAACAATATTCCGCGTTGCGTAGTAATGTCAGTATGCTCGGCAAAGTGCTTGGAGATACCATCAAAGATGCGTTGGGGGAGAACATCCTCGACCGTGTTGAAACCATCCGCAAGCTGTCCAAATCTTCCCGCGCCGGTAACGAGGCCAATCGTCAGGAGCTGCTCACCACCTTGCAGAACCTCTCTAATGATGAGCTACTGCCCGTTGCCCGCGCCTTCAGCCAGTTTCTGAACCTGGCAAACACCGCTGAGCAATACCACAGCATTTCGCCAAAAGGCGAAGCGGCCAGCAACCCGGAAGTCATTGCCCGCACCCTTCGTAAACTCAAAGACCAGCCCAACCTCAACGAAGCGACCATCAAAAAAGCGGTGGAATCCCTTTCGCTGGAGCTGGTGCTGACCGCACACCCAACCGAAATCACGCGTCGTACGCTGATCCACAAAATGGTGGAAGTGAACAACTGTCTGAAGCAGTTGGATAACAAAGACATTGCCGACTACGAACGTAACCAGCTTATGCGCCGCCTGCGCCAGCTGATTGCTCAGTCCTGGCACACCGATGAAATTCGTAAGCATCGCCCAAGCCCGGTCGACGAAGCCAAATGGGGCTTTGCGGTGGTGGAAAACAGCCTGTGGGAAGGGGTGCCAAACTACCTGCGCGAGCTTAACGAACAGCTGGAAGAAAATCTGGGCTATCGCCTGCCGGTCGACTTTGTGCCGGTTCGCTTCACTTCCTGGATGGGCGGAGACCGCGACGGCAACCCGAACGTGACGGCGGAAATCACCCGTCATGTCCTGTTGTTGAGCCGCTGGAAAGCAACCGATCTGTTCCTGAAAGATATTCAGGTGCTGATCTCCGAGCTGTCGATGGTAGAAGCGACGCCGGAACTGCGCGCGCTGGCCGGTGAAGAAGGTGCCAGTGAGCCGTACCGTTTCCTGATGAAAAAACTGCGCGGTCAGCTAATGGCCACGCAGGCCTGGCTGGAAGCGCGCCTGAAAGGCCAGCGCCTGCCGAAGCCGGAAGGTCTGCTGAGCCAGAACGAACAGCTCTGGGAACCTCTGTACGCCTGTTATAAATCGCTTCAGGCCTGCGGGATGGGCATCATTGCCAATGGCGAGCTGCTCGACACCCTGCGCCGCGTGAAGTGTTTCGGCGTGCCGCTGGTGCGTATCGACGTCCGTCAGGAAAGCACCCGTCATACCGAAGCGCTGGGCGAGCTGACCCGTTATCTCGGCATTGGCGACTATGAAAGCTGGTCCGAAGCCGACAAACAGGCGTTCCTGATCCGCGAGCTGAACTCCAAGCGCCCGCTGCTGCCGCGCAATTGGGAGCCAAGCAATGACACCCGCGAAGTGCTCAACACCTGTAAAGCGATCGTGGATGCGCCGAAAGGATCGGTGGCCGCCTATGTGATCTCCATGGCGAAGACCCCGTCCGACGTGCTGGGCGTTCACCTTCTGCTGAAAGAAGCGGGCATCGACTACGCTCTGCCGGTAGCACCGCTGTTTGAGACTCTCGACGACCTGAACAACGCCAACGACGTGATGACCCAGTTGCTGAACATCGACTGGTATCGCGGCTTTATTCAGGGCAAGCAGATGGTGATGATTGGCTATTCCGACTCCGCGAAAGATGCGGGCGTGATGGCAGCCTCCTGGGCGCAGTATCAGGCGCAGGATGCGCTAATCAAAACCTGCGAAAAAGCCGGTATTGAACTGACCCTGTTCCACGGACGCGGCGGCTCAATTGGTCGTGGCGGTGCGCCTGCACACGCGGCGCTGCTCTCCCAACCACCAGGAAGCCTGAAAGGCGGACTGCGCGTGACCGAGCAGGGCGAGATGATCCGCTTCAAGTACGGCCTGCCGGAAGTGACCATCAGCAGCCTGTCGCTCTATACCAGTGCGATCCTGGAAGCCAACCTGCTGCCGCCGCCGGAGCCAAAAGAATCCTGGTGCCGGATTATGGACGAGCTGTCTGACATCTCCTGCGATCTGTATCGCGGCTACGTGCGTGAAAACAAAGACTTTGTGCCTTACTTCCGCTCAGCCACGCCTGAGCAGGAGCTGGGTAAACTGCCGCTCGGCTCGCGCCCGGCCAAGCGTCGTCCTACTGGCGGCGTTGAATCCCTGCGCGCCATTCCGTGGATCTTTGCCTGGACGCAGAACCGCTTAATGCTGCCAGCCTGGCTGGGTGCCGGTGCGGCGCTGCAAAAAGTGGTGGAAGACGGTAAGCAGAGCGAACTGGAAACCATGTGCCGCGACTGGCCATTCTTCTCTACCCGTCTGGGCATGCTGGAGATGGTCTTCTCGAAAGCCGACCTGTGGCTGGCGGAATACTACGATCAGCGTCTGGTGAAACCCGAGCTGTGGGCGCTGGGTAAAGAGCTACGCGAGCTGCTGGAAGGCGACATCAAAGTGGTGCTGGATATCGCTAATGACTCCCACCTGATGGAAGACCTGCCGTGGATCGCCGAGTCTATCCAACTGCGTAACATCTACACCGACCCGCTGAACGTTTTACAGGCTGAACTGCTGCACCGTTCGCGTCTGGCGGAAGAGGAAGGTAAAGAGCCGGATCCGCGCGTTGAACAGGCGCTGATGGTGACGATTGCGGGCGTTGCGGCGGGGATGCGTAACACCGGTTGATCGGTTTTGCCGGGTGGCGCTTACGCTTACCCGGCCTACAATAGGCTTTTCGTAGGCCCGGCAAGCGCCAGCGTCGCCGGGCAATACCCTGGTATCCACACCATGCACCACGATATCCCCCACATCCTGAATGACCTGATCAACGGCACCTTGCCGCTGCGTCAGGTGCATTTCCCCCCTTCGGCTAAACCGCTCCCCCGAACGTCACCTTGCCTCGTGCTTAGCTTTGATACGGCCTGCGAAGCGTTATTTTTTTCATCCGGTAATATTCCGCTTCAACCCGCCTTTTCGCTCAACATCAGCTTCGGCAAGCAACAACTGACTCTTCAGCTCGAGCGCGACAACACGCTTTTGCAACAGCAACAGGTTGCCAGACGCGGGCCGCGAGTGGGCGCATTCCTTTTGCAGACGCTCGCTGAATTGCAAATGCAGCCAGACGATCGGGAAACGGCCAGACTGGTGGTATTAAGTTTGCTCAGCCACTGTCGCGATCTGCTGGGCAGCGATATCCATACCGCCAGCCGCAGCCGTGCATTATTTGAAGCGATTCGTCACTACATCGAAGAACATCACGCCTCTGCACTGACCCGTGAATCGGTGGCGCAGGCGTTTTATATTTCACCGAACTACCTTTCTCATCTTTTTCAAAAAACAGGCAGCGTGGGGTTCAACGAATATCTTACGCAAACACGCCTCGAGCACGCGCGTCAGCTTCTTAAAGGCTACGAGTTTAAAATCAAAGATATCGCTGCAAGCTGCGGATTTACGGACAGCAACTACTTTTGCCGTCTCTTTCGCAAGCACACTGAACGTTCCCCTTCCGAATATCGACGCCAGTATCACAGCCAGCTGATCGCCAAAAAGTAGCATTGTGATCGCTCTCTCACTTCGCCAGGGACATTACATTTATCCAGTATTTGGCAAAATTGACCTGTATTCGCCGCGACTGGGTGCGCCGTATCCTTTATTCAACCTTTCTGACTTAAGGAAAAATAATGGAACTGTACCTGGATACCGCCAACGTGGCAGAAGTTGAACGCCTGGCGCGCATTTTTCCCATTGCGGGCGTGACCACCAACCCAAGCATCGTAGCCGCCAGCGGCGAATCTGTCTGGGAGGTGTTGCCGCGCCTGCAGCATGCTATCGGCCCGGAGGGCAGGCTGTTTGCCCAAACCATGAGCCGCGACGCCGAAGGAATGGTGGCGGAAGCAAAACGGCTGAACAATGCCCTGCCGGACATCGTGGTAAAAATTCCCGTCACTGCACAGGGGCTCATCGCGATTAAAGTGCTGAAGAAAGAGGGAATTACCACGCTGGGAACCGCCGTTTACAGCGCCGCTCAGGGGTTACTGGCCGCGCTGGCAGGAGCGAAATATGTCGCACCGTATGTAAACCGCGTCGATGCGCAGGGCGGTGACGGCATTCGCACGGTACAGGAACTGCAATCCCTGCTGGAACAGCATGCGCCAGAGAGCATGGTGCTGGCTGCCAGCTTTAAAACGCCGCGCCAGGCGCTGGATTGCCTGTTGGCAGGATGTGAGGCAATTACGCTTCCCTTAGACGTAGCGCAACAAATGCTCGGCACGCCAGCGGTAGAGTCAGCCATAGAGAAGTTCGAGCAGGACTGGAAAAACGCGTTTGGTAACCTCAACCTCTAAGGGAGAAATGTTATGGACCGTATCATTCAATCGCCGGGGAAGTACATCCAGGGCGCTGATGTTCTCACTCGTCTCGGCGACTACCTGAAGCCGCTGGCGGCTCGCTGGCTGGTGGTAGGCGATAAATTTGTGCTGGGTTTTGCCGAAGAAACCCTGCGTCAGAGTTTTAAAAAAGCCGGACTCCATGCCGAAATTGCACCGTTTGGCGGCGAATGTTCGCAAAATGAAATCGATCGCCTGAAAAAACTGGCCGACAGTACCGACTGCCTGGCGGTGCTGGGTATCGGGGGCGGAAAAACGCTGGATACCGCCAAAGCGCTGGCGCACTTTATGGACGTGCCGGTGGCTATTGCCCCGACCATTGCCTCCACCGATGCGCCGTGCAGTGCCCTTTCCGTGATTTATACCGACAGCGGCGAGTTCGATCGCTACCTGATGCTGCCGCACAACCCGAACATGGTGATTGTCGATACCAGGGTGGTGGCGGGCGCACCTGCGCGCCTGCTGGCCGCCGGGATTGGCGATGCCCTGGCAACCTGGTTTGAAGCGCGCGCCTGTTCGCGTAGCGGCGCCACGACCATGGCGGGTGGCAAGTGCACGCAGGCAGCGTTAGCGCTGGCTGAGCTGTGCTACAACACGCTGGTTGAAGAGGGCGAGAAAGCGATGCTGGCGGCGGAACAACACGTGGTGACGCCTGCTCTGGAACGCATTATTGAAGCCAACACCTATCTGAGCGGCGTGGGCTTTGAAAGTGGCGGGCTGGCGGCGGCACACGCCATTCACAATGGCATGACGGCGGTGCCGGATGCGCACCATTTCTACCACGGTGAAAAAGTGGCATTTGGTACGCTGACGCAACTGGTACTGGAGAACGCGCCGGTAGAAGAAATCGAAACCGTTGCGGCGCTGTGCCATAGCGTCGGGCTGCCAATTACGCTGGCGCAGCTGAATATCAAAGAGGATATTCCGGCTAAAATGCGGCTGATCGCGGAGGCGTCCTGTGCCGAAGGGGAAACCATTCACAACATGCCTGGCGGCGTAACGCCGGATCAGGTCTATGCGGCGCTGCTGGTGGCGGACCAGTATGGACAGCGATTCTTGCAGGAGTGGGAGTAATAGAAAAACCGGGTGGCGCTGCGCTTACCCGGCCTACATGGCACTTTAATTTGTAGGCCGGGTAAGGCGTAGCCGCCACCCGGCACAAGGGTTACTTCACGTCAAACCGATCCAAATCCATCACTCGCGCCCATGCGGCAACGAAGTCGCGGACAAACTTCTCTTGTGCATCGCTGCTGGCGTAAACTTCGGCCAGCGCGCGGAGGACAGCGTTGGAACCGAAGACCAGATCGGCGCGGGTGGCGGTATATTTCACTTCCCCGCTGGCGCGATCGCTACCGGCAAACAGCTCGTTTGAGTCGTCGGTCGCTTTCCACTGGGTGTTCATATCCAGCAGATTGACGAAGAAGTCGTTGCTCAGCACGCCCTCGCGGTTAGTAAACACGCCATTCTTGCTGCCATCGAAGTTTGCACCCAGTACGCGCAAACCGCCGATCAACACCGTCAGTTCCGGCGCGGTCAGGGTCAACTGCTGGGCTTTTTCGATCAGCAGCGACTCCGTGGTGGACACATCCACCTGCGCGCGATAGTTACGGAAACCGTCGGCAATCGGTTCGAGCAGGTTAAACATCTCGATATCCGTCTGATCCTGACGCGCATCCACACGACCTGGAGTGAACGGTACGTTGACGTAAACGCCTGCCGCTTTCGCCGCCTGCTCAACGCCCACGACACCCGCCAGCACAATGATATCGGCCAGTGACGCTTTGTTGGTGGTGCGCTGGATCGCTTCCAGAGCCGGTAATGCCCGCACCGCCGCGGCGTTAACGTCCCAGTCGCGCTGAGGTGCCAGCGCCAGACGCGCGCCGTTAGCGCCGCCACGCTTGTCGCCGCCGCGGAAGGTCGATGCCGACGCCCAGGCCACGGAAACCAGCTCGCTCACGGAGAGACCCGAGGCCGCGATTTCCGCTTTCAGGCTTTCAATATCTTCCTGCGTCGGATGGAACACCGGCTGAGGCAGCGGATCCTGCCAAATCAGATCTTCTTTCGGTACTTCCGGGCCGATGTACCGCGCTTTTGGCCCCATATCGCGGTGGGTCAGCTTGAACCACGCGCGCGCAAAGGCTTCGTTGAAGGCCTGCGGATCGTTCAGGAAACGACGGGAAATTTTCTCGAATTCCGGATCAAAACGCAGCGTCAGGTCGGTGACCAGCATGGTTGGCTTGCGTTTTTTCGACGGGTCGAACGGGTCAGGC
This sequence comes from Enterobacter cloacae complex sp. SYL003, assembly GCF_049236925.1. Lineage (NCBI taxonomy): Bacteria > Pseudomonadati > Pseudomonadota > Gammaproteobacteria > Enterobacterales > Enterobacteriaceae > Enterobacter > Enterobacter cloacae complex sp. SYL003. Next base: position 19,747 of record NZ_JBMKJK010000016.1, read on the forward strand.
ATAATTTCCGGCGCATCCACGGCTTCAAACTGAATTGCGCCCGCCGGGCTACGCGTCTGCACCCATTCGTATTTGAACAGGTTCTCGAAGAAATAGTTGCTCCACTGGGTTGGGGTTTGAGACCAGATAACTTCCAGCCCGGAGGTGATGGCGTCAGCGCCAATACCGGTGCCGTGCGTGCTGGCCCAGCCCAGGCCCTGCGCTTCAATAGGCGACGCTTCAGGGTCAGTGCCCACGTGCGTGGCTTCGCCTGCACCGTGCGTTTTACCGAGCGTATGGCCGCCTGCAATAAGCGCAACGGTCTCTTCGTCATTCATGCCCATGTTGCCAAAGGTAGCGCGGATCGCCGCCGCCGCAGACAGCGGTTCACCACTGGCGTTTGGCCCTTCCGGGTTAACGTAAATCAGGCCCATTTCTGTGGCGGCCAGCGGGCGCTTCGCCAGCGCTTCCGGGTCACGGTGAGTCAGCCAGGCTTTTTCATCGCCCCAGTTCACGTCCAGATCCGGTTCCCAGACGTCTTCACGCCCGGCACCGAAACCAAAGGTGCGGAAGCCGGAGTTCTCCAGCGCCACGTTACCCGCGAGGATAAACAGGTCGGCCCAGGAGATTTTTTGTCCGTATTTTTGCTTAATTGGCCACAGCAGACGGCGAGCCTTATCCAGGCTGACGTTATCAGGCCAGGAGTTCAGCGGCGCAAAACGCTGCTGACCGCGACCAGCACCGCCGCGACCATCAACGGAGCGATAGGTACCCGCACCGTGCCAGGCCATACGGATAAACAGGCCCGCATAGCTGCCCCAGTCGGCAGGCCACCACGGTTGTGAGTCGGTTAACAGTGCTTTGAGATCGCCCTTTAGGGCGGAATAGTCGAGCTTACTGAATTCTTTGCGGTAGTCGAAGTCTTCACCCAGAGGGTTTGAACGGCTGGAGTGTTGATTAAGTAAATCGATGCGGAGTTGTTTAGGCCACCACTCTTTGCTGCCGGTACCTGCACCCGCGCTGTGATCGACGCCGCCCTGGTGGAACGGACATTTGCCGGCGGATGCCGCGTTATTGGTCTCGTCTGACATGCTCATCGCTATGCTCCCTTTACAGTGTTACCGTTACGATATACACCACTAGCGATAAGAGATAGTTGAATTAATCCACAGATTCGATAGCTAATACCTTTTAACTTTCTGTTCGAGTAAAAAACCCTCACTTTATGAGGGATTTTTACTTTATAACGCCGGGCGGACACCCAGCGTATGGCAAATGGCGTAACTCATCTCCGCGCGGTTAAGCGTATAGAAGTGGAAATCCTTCACCCCTTCACGGCTTAAAATCTTCACCATATCCATCGCGATATTGGCCCCCACCAGCTTGCGTGTTTCCGGGTCATCGTCCAAACCTTCGTACATTTTGGACATCCACAGCGGAATGCGCACGTTGGTCATATCCGCGAATTTCTTCGCCTGTTTGAAGTTCGAGACCGGCAGAATGCCAGGGATGATTTCGACATCAATACCCGCCGAGACGCAGCGGTCGCGAAAGCGTAAATAGCTTTCCACATCAAAGAAGAACTGAGTAATGGCGCGATTGGCACCTGCGTCCACCTTACGCTTCAGGTTAAGCAGATCCGCCTGGGCGCTTTTCGCTTCCGGGTGAACTTCCGGGTAAGCGGCAACGGAAATATCAAAGTCAGCAACGTCTTTCAGCAGGGCAACCAGATCGGTGGCGTACATGTCCGGCTTACCGCTCCCCGGCGGCAGGTCGCCGCGCAGGGCAACGATATGACGAATGCCGTTGTTCCAGTAGTCCTGAGCAATCGCGCGCAGTTCATCAGGGGTGGCGTCGATACAGGTGAGGTGCGGTGCCGCTTCCAGACCGGTTCGGTCTTTAATGCCCTTAATGATGCTGTGCGTGCGGTCACGCTCACCGGAGTTGGCGCCGTAGGTCACGGAGACGAACTTCGGCTTCAGGCTGCTCAGGCGATCGATAGAGCTCCACAGGGTTTGCTCCATTTCACTGGTGCGCGGCGGGAAAAATTCAAAAGAGACGTTAATCTGGCCGTTTACTTCGGCCAGGCTCTGATTCAGGGCTTCCCGCTGGTTGGCGTGAAAAAAGCTCATACCTTACCTCTATCTTTCGCGTGTCATTGTTTGTTGTGTTGTGAACTTCTATACGTTTAGACGTCCAGATGTAAAAATGACGGAAAAGCGGGATGACGTCAACAGAAATAATCAACATTAACGGTGAGGTTTGTTCAGGGAAGATGAAGGGGATTCATGATGGGGGGTGAGAAGGCCCCTCACCCCAGCCCTCTCCCCAAAGGGGAGAGGGTTAGGGTGAGGGGTTACAGTAGCTTAGCCAGGCGATTAATGTCGGACTGAATGGCTCCGGCGGTCACATCGCGCCCCGCACCCGGGCCACGGATCACCAGCGGGTTATCGCGGTACCAGCGGCTTTCGATGGCGAAGACGTTATCGCACGGCAGCAGCGCCGCCAGCGGATGTTCAGGACGTACCGCCTCCACGCCCACGCGCGCTTTACCGTTCGCCTCGAAGCGCGCCACGTAACGCAGCACCAGGCCCATCTCGTTTGCCGCTTCCAGACGTTGCACCATCTGCTCGTTCAGCTCGTCGCCGTTCTCAAAGAAGTGATCGACAGATCCTTCCTCGCAGCCCGCAGGCACCAGAGACTCAACGCGAACCTGGCCAGGCTCAATGTCGTAGCCCGCTTCACGCGCCAGGATCACCAGCTTGCGCATCACGTCTTTACCGGCAAGGTCGACGCGCGGATCCGGCTCGGTTAAGCCCTGCTGCCACGCCTGATCCACCAGGTCGGTGAACGGCACGGTACCGTCAAATTGCAGGAACAGCCAGGAGAGCGTGCCGGAGAAGATCCCGCTCAGCGCCAGAATGCTGTCGCCGCTATCAATCAGATCGCGCACGGTATGGTTAACCGGCAGACCTGCGCCAACGGTGGCGTTATACAGCCAGTGACGACCCGTTTTTTCGAACGCGTCGTGGATCTGGCGATATTTATCAGTGCTGCTCGCGCCTGCCAGCTTGTTGGCGCTGATGACGTGGAACCCGTGGCTGGCAAAATCCAGATACTGATCGGCCAGTTGCTCGCTGGCGGTAACGTCCAGCACCACCAGATCGTCGTACGGGTGCGCGCGCATCCACAGGAACAGCGACTCTTCGTCCTGCTCAACCGCTTCATCGTTAAAGAAGGCCAGCGCCCGACTGGCGTCCAGCCCTTCGTAGTTCAACAGGCTGCGGCGGCTGTCCACCACGCCTGCCAGAATAAACTCAAATCCGGTACGCGCCGAAAGCGTGACCTGCTCGCGGGCGAACAGCTCCAGCCAGCGGGAACCGATGTTCCCTTTCCCGAACAGTACCAGGCCGATGCGTTTTTCCGCACGGAACAGGGAGGTGTGCAGGCCCTGAATCAGGCTTTCGGTTGGCCCCTTGCGCAGAACGGCAACCAGGCTGATGCCCTCTTCCGACTGCCAGGTGAACTCCACCGGCTGCCCTTTCAGCTGCTGCCAGAAGCGGTGGCAGTGCAGCGGGTTACGGGTGACGCCCGCGCCCACCATTGCCACCAGCGCCAGTCCCTGACGCAGGCGAAGCTCGCCCGGCAGTCCCGCTTCATCCAGAATCTTCAGGGCGCTGTCCACCACTTCAGCGGTATAGCAGAACTGCAACAGCTGGCGATCGTTATGCACGCCAACGGCCAGCGGACGCACCTGGGCACGTTTCAGGATGGTGTCGATATCTTTGTGCGCCAGTTTGAAATCCTGGCCCGCAGGTACCTGGAACTCAATCAGGCAGATGTCATCGTGGCTGGTGACAATGCGCGCGCCCGTACCGGATGCCAGCACGCGCTCGATGCGAGTGGAACCCTGATCCGGCGTGTAGCTACAGCGTAGTTGCAGGTCGATGTCGCTGCCGGAAACCGGCTGTAGCGTGCGCGCGTGCAGCACTGGTGCCGCCAGACGCGCCAGCTCGCTCGCTTCGTCGAGACGCAGCAGCGGCAGCAGGCAGGCATCTTTTACTTTGCGCGGGTCCGCGCTGTAGACACCGGCCACGTCGCTCCAGATGGTGACGCGGGACACGCCCGCCAGGGCGCCAATCTGCGTTGCCGAGTAGTCAGAGCCGTTACGGCCCAGCAGTACGGTTTCACCTGCGTTGCTGCGACTGATAAAGCCGGTCACTACAATACGTTTACCCGGATGTTGCACCAGCAGCTGTTGCAGCAGCGGGTAGGACAACCCTTCGTCTACCTGCGGCTGTGCGGCGCGTTCGGCACGCAGGAAATCACGCGCGTCGAGCCAGGCGGCTTCCACGCCAAGATGTTGCAGCACGGCGGCCATCAGGCGCGCAGACCACACTTCACCATGGCCAACCACTTCCGCATACACCGCATCGGTAATGCCGCTGTCCAGCAGAGCTGCCAGACGCTCAAGGTCGTGAGTAAAGGCGCTTATCAGCCCGTCCGCCACGTCCGCAGGCAGCAAACCGGCAATCAGTTCACTCTGGTAACGACGTAAGGACTGTTGCACCTGATGCGCAGAGAGGCGATCGGTCTGGCTCAGTTTCAGCCAGCTAATCAGCTGGTTGGTGGTGCTGCCCGCCGCAGAGACAACCATCATGTCCCCCGGCTGTGAATACTCGGTCATGATCCCTGCGACACGCAGATAACATTTCACATCAGCAAGACTACTACCACCAAACTTGTGCAGCTGACGACCCTTCGCCCCTGCCTGCGCTATCACACTCATGATTACCCCTTGGCTGCGACCCGGAAGCCATTTTCCAGATCGGCAATTAAATCTTCAGAATCTTCAATACCGGTCGAGATACGCAGCAGCGTCTCGGAAATCCCGGCGGCGGCACGTGCTTCGGGTGCCATACCTGCGTGCGTCATGGTTGCGGCGTGGGAGATCAAGCTTTCTACTCCCCCTAAGGATTCCGCCAGCGTAAACAATGACAACCCGCTCAGGAAGCGACGCAGCGTTTGCTCGTCACCGTCCAGTTCAAAACTTAACATCGCGCCAAATCCTTTCTGTTGGCGCGCGGCAATCTCGTGCCCCTGGTTTTCCGGCAGCGACGGGTGATAAAGCTTCTTCACCAGCGGCTGGGTTTTCAGGAAATCCACGATCGCCTGGGCATTACGCTGCGCCACGTCCATACGCGGTGACAGCGTGCGGATGCCGCGCAGCAGCAAATAGCTGTCGAACGCGCCCGCGGTGACGCCAATGTTATTGGCCCACCATGCCAGTTCAGTGACAACATCAGGATCTTTGGCAATCACCACACCCGCTACCACGTCAGAATGGCCGTTCAGATATTTCGTGCATGAATGCAACACCAGATCGGCACCCAGTGCCAGTGGGTTCTGAAGGGCCGGACTGAGGAACGTATTATCCACTACACTTATCGCTCCCGCATCCCTTGCGAGCTGACAAATTTTCGCAATATCGACTACGCGCAACAATGGATTGCTTGGACTTTCCACCAGAACCAGCTTCGGCTGTTCGGCTAACGCCTGTTTCAGCGCCTGTTCGTCGTTTTGATCGACAAACAACACGCGGTAGCAGCCACGTTTCGCCAGGCTATCAAACAGACGATAGCTGCCGCCGTAGCAGTCGTGCGGCGCCACCAGCAGATCGCCAGGTTTCAGGAACACCGTGGTTACCAGGTGAATGGCAGACATGCCGGTATTGGTTAATACCGCCCCTGCGCCGCCTTCCAGTTCCGCCAGCGCGCGCTGGGTAACGTCACGCGTAGGATTGCCGCGACGCGAGTAGTCATGCGCGCGAGGTTCATTAAATCCGGTGAAATTATAGGTGCTGGAGAGATGAATTGGCGGGACAACGCAGCCGTACTGCTCGTCATCATTCAATCCGCTACGCACTGCGATGGTGGCCTGTTTACGCGTCATGGTGAGGCTTCCTGGCGAATGAGGTGAAAAGTCAGGCACCAGAGTAAACATTGAAAGTATGGACGTCAATACATCTGGACATCTAAACTTCTTTGCGTATAGATTGAGCAATGCGCAAATAGCCGTTAAAATTATATGCTTTAGGACACGCTACAGCGGCAATATCCGTGCCTCGGTATCGTCTCTACGGTAAACTACGCAAGATTACGGTTCAAAACTGATGGTTACCGGTTTTGCACCTTTAGATTAATGACTGAGAGGATTAAAGGTATCTCATGGCTGAATGGAGCGGCGAATATATCAGCCCATACGCTGAGCACGGTAAGAAGAGTGAGCAAGTCAAGAAAATCACGGTGTCCATTCCTCTGAAGGTGTTGAAGATCCTCACCGATGAACGTACGCGTCGTCAGGTGAACAACCTGCGTCACGCCACTAACAGCGAACTGCTGTGCGAAGCGTTCCTGCATGCGTTTACCGGCCAACCGTTGCCGAACGATGACGATCTGCGCAAAGAGCGCAGTGACGAAATTCCAGAAGAGGCGAAGGTGATCATGCGTGAACTGGGTATCGACCCGGATACGTGGGAATACTGATAAGCGGATACAAAAAAGGCACCTTGCGGTGCCTTTTTTTCGGGAAACTTATTTAGCGCCCGGGATGCTGAAACGCTTGTTGAAGCGGTCAACACGGCCACCGGTTGCAACATCACGCTGCTTACCAGTGTAGAACGGGTGGCATTTGCCGCACACGTCCAGGTTCAGATCGTGACCCACGGTAGAGCGGATCTGGATAGAGTTACCGCAAGAGCAGTTTGCAGTAATCATTTCGTATTTCGGGTGAATATCTTTTTTCATGGGAGAACCTCAGTTAAGGCCGCGTCGCTCTTCCAGCCCTAACGCCAGACACCACGCGATGTTGAATGTAAGTTCTTTGGCGTAAAGTACACCAAAGGCGGCGAATCATACAGAATTTAACCAACGTATGCAAACTGATCCGCACGCCGCTTTCACTAATGTGTATACTAACGCGCCACTTTTCAAGTCAGGAAGATTCGATGCCCGTCGCTCACGTTGCCCTGCCCGTTCCGCTTCCCCGCACCTTTGACTACCTGCTGCCCGACAGCATGAGCGCCAAAGCGGGCTGTCGCGTGACCGTGCCGTTCGGTAAACAGCAGCGCGTGGGGATCGTCGTCTCCGTCAGCGATAAAAGCGAGCTGCCGCTTACCGAGCTGAAATCGATCGTTGAAGTGCTGGACGATGAACCTGTTTACTCTCAAAGCACCTGGCGACTGCTGTTGTGGGCGGCAGATTATTATCACCATCCTATTGGCGACGTATTGTTCCACGCCCTGCCGATTATGCTGCGTCAGGGTAAGCGCGCCAGCCATGCGCCAATGTGGTACTGGTTTGCCACCGAGCAGGGTCAGGCGGTCGACATTAACAGCCTGAAGCGCTCGCAAAAACAACAGCAGGCGTTGGCCGCGCTACGCCAGGGGAAAATCTGGCGCCATCAGGTCGACGAGCTCGAGGTGAGCGAAACCGCGTTGCAGGCATTAAGGAAGAAAGGGCTGAGCGAGCTGGCCAGCGAAGCACCTGCCCTTCACGACTGGCGCGACGGCTTTTCCGTCTCGGGCGATCGCCTGCGTCTGAATACCGAGCAGGCCACCGCCGTGGGCGCGATTCACAGCGCCGCCGATCGTTTCTCCGCCTGGCTGCTGGCGGGCGTCACCGGCTCCGGTAAAACCGAAGTGTATCTGAGCGTACTGGAAAATGTGCTCGCGCAGGGTAAACAGGCGCTGGTAATGGTGCCGGAAATCGGCCTGACGCCGCAAACCATCGCCCGTTTCCGTGAACGCTTTAATGCGCCCGTTGAGGTTCTGCACTCCGGCCTGAACGACAGCGAGCGCCTCAGCGCCTGGCTGAAAGCGAAAAACGGCGAAGCGGCGATTGTGATTGGCACCCGTTCCTCACTCTTTACGCCGTTTAAAAATCTCGGCGTTATCGTGATCGATGAAGAGCATGACAGCTCCTATAAACAGCAGGAAGGCTGGCGCTATCACGCCCGCGACTTAGCCGTGTACCGCGCCCACAGCGAGCAAATCCCCATTATTCTGGGGTCCGCCACCCCCGCGCTTGAAACGCTGCACAACGTTCGCCAGCGTAAATACCACATGCTGCGCCTGACGCGCCGCGCGGGGAATGCCCGTCCGGCCATTCAGCATGTGCTGGATCTGAAAGGCCAGCAGGTGCAGGCCGGGTTAGCGCCTGCGCTGATTAGCCGCATGCGCCAACATTTGCAGGCGGGCAACCAGGTGATCCTGTTTCTGAACCGCCGCGGCTTCGCGCCTGCGTTGCTGTGCCACGACTGCGGCTGGATTGCCGAGTGCCCGCGCTGCGATCACTACTACACCTTCCACCAGGCTCAGCGCCATTTACGCTGCCACCACTGCGACAGCCAGCGTCCGGTACCCCGTCAGTGCCCGTCCTGCGGCTCAACGCACATCGTGCCGGTGGGTCTGGGGACGGAGCAGCTCGAACAGGCGCTGGCGCCGTTCTTCCCTGATGTGCCCATTTCGCGTATCGACAGGGATACCACCAGCCGCAAAGGGGCACTGGAGCAGCAGCTGGCGGAAGTGCATCGCGGCGGCGCGCGCATCCTGATTGGCACTCAAATGCTGGCGAAAGGGCATCACTTCCCGGACGTGACGCTGGTCGCCCTGCTGGACGTCGACGGCGCGCTGTTCTCCGCGGATTTTCGCTCCGCCGAGCGTTTCGCACAGCTTTATACCCAGGTTGCTGGTCGCGCCGGTCGAGCGGGTAAGCAGGGCGAAGTAGTGCTGCAAACGCACCATCCTGAGCACCCGCTGCTGCAAACGCTGCTGCACAAAGGCTATGACGCCTTCGCGGACCAGGCGCTGGCCGAACGTCAGACGATGCAGCTTCCTCCGTGGACCAGCCACGTCATCATCCGTGCGGAAGATCATAACAACCAGCAGGCGCCGCTATTCCTGCAACAGCTGAGAAATCTCCTGCAGGCCAGCCCACTGGTGGATAATCAGCTGTGGATTTTAGGCCCGGTACCCGCGCTCGCCCCGAAACGCGGCGGCCGTTTCCGCTGGCAACTCTTACTTCAGCACCCTTCGCGTATCCGTTTACAGCAGATCGTCAGCGGCACGCTGGCGCTGATTAATACCCTGCCGGAAGCGCGAAAAGTGAAGTGGGTTCTGGACGTCGATCCGATTGAAGGCTGAAGACGGATCGAAAAATTTAATGCGCCTCACACTTTTTATGAAAATTCTGTAACCGATTCCATTAACTATCTGTAAAAATGGTGCGGTCCGCAGTTCGGTGTTCAGGCGAGGAGAAGACGTTGAAGTCCAGGAAAGAGGTTGCCTCGGCGACCATGAAAGACGTTGCCGAGAAAGCACAAGTCTCAACAGCAACCGTGTCCCGCGCATTGATGAACCCTGACAAAGTCTCCCAGGCGACCCGAAACCGGGTTGAAAAGGCGGCGCTTGAGGTCGGTTATTTCCCGCAAGCCATGGGGCGCAACGTTAAACGCAACGAATCCCGCACCATCCTGGTGATCGTGCCGGACATCTGCGATCCCTTCTTCAGCGAAATCATCCGCGGCATTGAGGTCACGGCCGCCGCCCAGGGCTATCTGGTGCTGATTGGTGATTGTGCCCACCAGAACCAGCAGGAAAAAACGTTCATCGACCTGATCATCACCAAGCAGATTGATGGCATGCTGCTGCTTGGCTCACGCCTGCCGTTTGATGCCAGCATTGAAGAACAGCGCAATTTACCGCCAATGGTCATGGCGAACGAATTCGCGCCGGAGCTGGAGCTGCCGACCGTTCATATCGATAACCTCACCGCCGCGTTCAACGCCGTGAACTATCTTCAGGAGCTGGGGCATAAACGTATCGGTTGTATTGCCGGACCAGAAGAGATGCCGCTGTGTCATTACCGGTTGCAGGGTTACGTTCAGGCGCTTCGCCGTACCGGGGCTGTTGTCGATCCGCACTACATTGCGCGCGGTGATTTCACCTTTGAAGCGGGCGGGCAGGCGCTGGAAAAATTGCTTGCCTTGCCAGAACCGCCTACCGCGGTCTTCTGCCACAGCGACGTGATGGCGCTGGGGGCGTTATCCTACGCCAAACGTCACGGCCTGCGCGTGCCAAAGGACCTGTCGATAATCGGTTTTGATAATATTTCGCTTTCGGAGTTTTGCGATCCGCCGCTTTCGACTGTTTCGCAGCCGCGGTATGACATTGGCCGGGAAGCGATGCTGCTTTTGCTGGATCAGCTGCACGGTCAAACAGTTAGCAGTGGGTCACGACTACTGGATTGTGAGCTGATTGTGCGCGGCTCTACCCAGGCATTAACTTAAAGTAAATACCTTTCGACACCCTTATCTGGTCAAAGCCCCGTCGCTTAAGTAACATGGCGGGCTGACGAACGAATAAATACAGCGAAACGATAGTGGCACAACGAGATTATGTACGTCGCGGCCAGCCGGCACCTTCGCGACGCAAAAAGAGTAGTTCAAAAAGCAAGCAACGTAGCCTGTCTGCTGTCTCCCCAGCCATGGTCGCCATTGCTGCGGCTGTGCTGGTGGCCTTTATTGGCGGCCTCTACTTCATTACGCATCATAAAAAAGAAGAGTCTGAAGCCCTTCAGGGTAACAAGGTCGTCGGCAACGGCCTTCCTCCGAAGCCTGAAGAGCGCTGGCGCTACATTAAAGAGCTGGAAAGCCGCCAGCCTGGCGTACGTGCGCCTACCGAGCCTTCTGCCGGGGGTGAAGTGAAGAATGCCGATCAGCTGACGGACGAACAGCGCCAGTTGCTCGCTCAGATGCAGGCGGACATGCGCCAGCAGCCTACGCAGTTGAACGAAGTACCGTGGAACGAACAAACCCCGGCGCAGCGTCAGCAAACGTTGCAGCGCCAGCGTCAGGCACAGCAGCAAACGCAACAGCAGCAGTGGACGCAGACGCAGCCGGTACAACAGCCGCGTACACAACCGCAGCAGCAGACGCGTACCGTACAAACGCAGCCTGTTCAGCAGCAGCCGAAAGCCCAGCCGCAGAAGCAAACAGCACAGCCGTATCAGGATCTGTTGCAGACGCCTGCACATACCACTGCGCAACAGCCAAAAACGCAGCAGGCTGCGCCGGTCACTAAAGAGACCGAGGCACCAAAGCAGACGGCTGAGAAAAAAGATGAACGCCGCTGGATGGTTCAGTGCGGTTCGTTTAAAGGCGCCGAACAGGCAGAAACGGTGCGAGCTCAGCTGGCATTTGAAGGATTTGACTCACGCATTACCACCAATAACGGCTGGAATCGCGTGGTGATTGGACCGGTCAAAGGCAAAGAAAACGCAGACGGCACCATTTCCCGTTTGAAAGTGGCTGGCCACACAAACTGCATTCGACTCGCCTCCGGGGGTTGAAACCCCCAAAATCCCCCCCATCTATCATTTAATTCAGCCCTGAGCACAGGCTCAGGGCTTCTGTTTCCCGAATCTGTAACCAGGGGGTCTGCTCGTGACAACAATAGTAAGTGTACGCCGTAACGGCCAGGTGGTAATTGCCGGTGATGGCCAGGCCACGCTGGGTAATACCGTCATGAAAGGCAACGTGAAGAAAGTACGTCGTCTTTATAACGACAAAGTGATCGCCGGTTTCGCAGGCGGCACGGCTGATGCCTTCACGCTGTTTGAACTGTTTGAACGCAAACTGGAAATGCATCAGGGTCATCTGGTGAAAGCCGCCGTTGAGCTGGCAAAAGACTGGCGTACCGACCGCATGCTGCGCAAGCTCGAAGCGCTGCTGGCCGTGGCTGACGAAAACGCCTCGCTGATCATCACCGGTAACGGCGACGTGGTTCAGCCTGAAAACGACCTGATTGCCATCGGCTCTGGCGGCCCGTACGCCCAGGCCGCAGCCCGTGCGCTGTTGGAAAATACCGACATGAACGCGCGCGATATCGCGGTGAAAGCGTTGGATATTGCAGGTGATATCTGCATCTATACCAACCACAATCACACCATCGAAGAATTGACCTCCAAAGCGTAAGGATCGCCCATGTCTGAAATGACCCCACGCGAAATTGTCAGCGAACTGAACAAACACATTATCGGCCAGGACAACGCCAAGCGCTCCGTGGCTATCGCACTACGTAACCGCTGGCGTCGCATGCAGCTCGACGAAGAGCTCCGCCATGAAGTGACGCCAAAAAATATTCTGATGATCGGCCCGACCGGGGTGGGTAAAACCGAAATCGCCCGTCGTCTGGCCAAACTGGCTAACGCGCCGTTCATCAAAGTTGAAGCCACCAAGTTCACCGAAGTGGGCTATGTGGGTAAAGAAGTGGACTCCATCATCCGCGACCTGACCGATTCAGCGATTAAGATGGTGCGTGTCCAGGCGATTGAGAAAAACCGCTATCGCGCCGAAGAGATGGCCGAAGAGCGTATTCTCGACGTGCTGATCCCACCGGCAAAAAATAACTGGGGACAGGCTGAACAGCAGCCTGAACCTTCTGCTGCGCGTCAGGCATTCCGCAAAAAACTGCGCGAAGGCGAGCTGGACGACAAAGAGATTGAGATCGATCTCGCTGCCGCGCCAATGGGCGTGGAAATCATGGCCCCTCCGGGCATGGAAGAGATGACCAGCCAGTTGCAGTCCATGTTCCAGAACCTGGGCGGGCAGAAACAGAAAGCGCGTAAGCTGAAAATCAAAGACGCGATGAAGCTGCTGATTGAAGAAGAAGCCGCGAAGCTGGTTAACCCGGAAGAGCTGAAACAGGACGCTATCGACGCGGTTGAGCAGCACGGTATCGTGTTTATCGACGAAATCGACAAAATCTGTAAGCGCGGCGGCAACAGCTCCGGCCCGGATGTTTCCCGCGAAGGCGTTCAGCGCGACCTGCTGCCGCTGGTGGAAGGTTGCACCGTCTCTACCAAGCACGGCATGGTGAAAACTGACCACATTCTGTTTATCGCGTCAGGTGCGTTTCAGGTTGCCAGCCCATCCGATCTCATTCCGGAACTGCAGGGTCGTCTGCCAATCCGCGTTGAGCTGCAGGCGCTGACCACTGAAGATTTCGAACGTATCCTGACTGAGCCAAACGCTTCTGTGACCGTACAGTACAAAGCGTTGATGGCGACCGAAGGCGTGAATATCGAGTTCACCGACGATGGGATCAAACGCATCGCTCAGGCCGCATGGCAGGTCAACGAAACCACCGAAAACATCGGTGCGCGTCGTCTGCACACCGTGCTGGAACGCCTGGTGGAAGATATCTCTTACGATGCGAGCGACCTTAACGGTCAAACCATTACCATTGACGCAGAGTATGTGGGCAAACACCTGGATGCGTTAGTGGCAGATGAAGATCTGAGCCGTTTTATTCTATAATCGCGTTCAATGCATTTTCATCACTGTTGATGGGGGCTATGGCCCCCATTTTTATTGGCTAAATAACTATGACTGATATCAGCCGTACGCAGGCGTGGCTCGAAAGTCTGCGTCCAAAAACGCTTCCTCTGGCTTTTGCCGCCATTATCGTCGGTACCGCACTTGCCTGGTGGCAGGGGCATTTCGATCCCCTGGTGGCTGGTCTGGCGCTTGTCACCGCCGGGCTACTGCAAATCCTCTCTAATCTCGCCAATGATTACGGCGATGCGGTAAAAGGCAGCGATAAACCTGATCGTATCGGGCCGCTGCGCGGGATGCAAAAAGGGGTGATTACCCAGGCACAGATGAAGCGGGCGCTGATTATCACCGTGGTGTTGATTTGCCTGTCCGGCCTGGCGCTGGTGACGGTCGCCTCGAAAACCACCAGCGATTTCATTGGCTTCCTGGTGCTGGGCTTGCTCGCCATTATTGCAGCAATTACCTATACCGTTGGGACGCGTCCTTACGGGTATATTGGTCTGGGCGACATCTCCGTACTGGTGTTCTTCGGCTGGCTGAGCGTCATGGGAAGCTGGTACTTGCAGGCGCATACGGTGATCCCCGCCCTGTTCCTGCCCGCGACCGCCTGCGGTCTGCTGGCGACGGCGGTGCTGAATATCAATAACCTGCGCGACATCGACAGCGACCGTGAGAACGGTAAGAACACGCTGGCCGTGCGTCTGGGCCCGGTGAATGCCCGCCGCTATCACGCCTGCCTGCTCATCGGCGCGCTGGTCTGCCTGGCACTGTTCAATCTGATCTCTCTGCACAGCCTGTGGGGCTGGCTGTTTGTGCTCGCCGCACCGCTGCTGGTTAAGCAGGCCCGCTATGTCATGCGTGAACTCAGCCCGGCTGCCATGCCGCCGATGCTGGAGCGCACGGTAAAAGGCGCGTTGCTGACTAACCTGCTGTTCGTCATCGGGATTGTCTTAAGCCAGACGCTGAGTTAGCTGACAAATATCAATTAACAATTGATGATTTTGCCAACAAGGCATTTCGCACGATATACTGAACACATTCGCAGCAACAGAGCGTTAAACCTATGAAATACGATACCTCCGAGCTTTGTGACATCTACCAGGAAGATGTCAACGTCGTTGAACCCCTGTTCTCCAACTTTGGTGGACGGTCGTCGTTTGGCGGACAAATCATCACGGTGAAATGTTTCGAGGACAACGGGTTGCTGTACGATCTGCTCGAAGAGAACGGCCGTGGCCGCGTTCTGGTGGTCGACGGCGGCGGTTCCGTGCGCCGTGCATTGATTGATGCTGAACTGGCGGGAATTGCCGTCCAGAACGAGTGGGAAGGCATTGTGGTGTACGGTTCCGTGCGTCAGGTGGACGATCTCGAAGACCTGGATATCGGGATTCAGGCCATCGCGGCCATACCGGTAGGCGCAGCGGGCGACGGCATCGGCGAAAGCGACGTGCGCGTCAATTTCGGCGGCGTGACCTTCTTCTCGGGCGACCACCTTTATGCTGACAATACCGGCATTATCCTTTCCGAGGATGCGCTGGACATTGAGTAGTTAATCGATAAGCGAGATGCATAAAAAAACCGCCAACAGCAATGTGGCGGTTTTTTTGTCCCTCGGGATTCGCGGTCCGTTGGGTGATATTGCAACCTTTAACCAGGATTTTTATCTTACCCTGATTCATTCCTCAGGTAACCCCTGTCGACCCTTTATGAATTCCTAATTATGTGTGGAAACCTTAACTCCGCAGCTGTTGCTCATTATGATGCTGTGTCCCTTTCCGCCATCTCGCAAATGGGCGCCGGTCCAGGGAAAGGTGTATTCACAACCGTAAAGCAACCTTTAACCGGGCTTGTGTCCACCGACTTATCACCGGTGGTGAACGGTGGAGCGGTAAGCAGCAGGGACCGCATAATGAAACGCTATTTATGTATCGCGTTCATTGTCGCCAGCGTACTCGTTGTAAAGAGCGATGAACCTGTTGGGTTTGTTGCTTTTGCTACGACAGCGCAGGACAAGTAGCGTTAAGGCCGCCTCAGGCGGCCTTTTTTATGGTTTGATATCGGTTAGCGAAAACCATAAAAAAGCCGGGTGGCGGCTTCGCCTTACCCGGCCTAATCAGTTAACCCCACCGGAATTAAACTTCTTCCATACGTCCCAGCAGTGCCTGCAGGCGATCCTGCCAGCCGTTCTGCTGTTCGCGCAGCTGGTTGTTTTCGCGCTCCAGTTCTTCACGGCTGTGCTGAGCATTCTGAACTTCCTGGGACAGGGAGTTGTTTTTCTCTTTCAGCTCTTCAATTTCCATCTGCAGCAGGGTGATGGTGTCGATCGCCTGCTGTACTTTCGATTCCAGTTTCTCAAACACTTCTAAAGACATGATGCTACCTCTCCTGAATTGCAAGGCGACGCTTTAACGTAAACGCGCACGACATATACCGTCGATTGTATGGAGCGCGGCGCTCTGTGTCCAGCGACACACCGCGCAGATCGCGGTTTGCAACACTTTTAGGTCTGGTCCTGGTGCGTTCGCGGCATATACCCCTAAATTGTTAACTCTTTAGTTAATGAAATGATTCAGCTCACATTATACCTTTGATGCAAAAACGCGCTTTATGGCGCGAAAACGCTCATTTTATTGACGCAGACCACACATTTTGATTTCGATATTTCTCGTTTGTGCTCGTTAACGATAAATTAACACTATGTCTACAGGGCATCGTGGCTGTCACGGGCGGTCACGCAAACAATAAACATTACTCTTTTGCAGGATTCCGATTATGAGTCAGACATCAACCTTAAAAGGCCAGTGCATTGCCGAGTTCCTGGGTACCGGGTTGTTGATATTCTTCGGAGTAGGCTGTGTCGCTGCACTGAAAGTGGCAGGTGCCAGTTTTGGTCAGTGGGAAATCAGTATTATCTGGGGTTTGGGCGTGGCGATGGCCATCTACCTGACCGCAGGGGTTTCCGGCGCACATCTTAACCCGGCGGTGACCATCGCGTTGTGGCTATTCGCGTGCTTTGACGGACGCAAAGTTGTCCCTTTCATCATTTCACAATTTGCCGGCGCCTTTTGCGCAGCGGCGTTAGTTTACGGGCTTTATTACAATCTTTTCACCGACTTCGAACAGACGCATCATATGGTGCGTGGCAGTGTCGAAAGTCTGGATCTGGCAGGCATTTTCTCAACGTATCCGAATCCGCATATTAATTTTGTGCAGGCGTTCGCAGTTGAAATGGTGATTACCGCTATTCTGATGGGCGTCATTATGGCGCTGGGCGACGACGGAAACGGCATTCCGCGCGGCCCGCTGGCACCACTTTTGATTGGCCTTCTGATTGCGGTAATTGGCGCATCAATGGGTCCGCTGACCGGCTTTGCGATGAATCCGGCGCGTGACCTGGGTCCAAAAACCTTCGCCTTCTTTGCAGGATGGGGCGATGTCGCCTTTACCGGCGGCAAAGACATTCCTTACTTCCTGGTTCCGCTGTTCGGGCCAATCGTAGGGGCGGCGCTGGGCGCATTCGGCTATCGCAAATTAATTGGTCGCCACTTACCGTGCGACACCTGTGTGGAAGAGGAAAAAGAGTCGACTTCCACCACACAACAAAAAGCTTCGCTGTAATCTGACTACGGGACACATACCATGACCGAAAAAAAATATATCGTTGCGCTCGACCAGGGCACTACCAGCTCCCGCGCTGTCGTAATGGATCATGACGCGAACATTGTCAGCGTGTCTCAACGCGAATTTGAGCAAATCTATCCGCGTCCAGGCTGGGTTGAACACGACCCGATGGAGATCTGGGCGTCACAAAGCTCCACGCTGGTGGAAGTGCTGGCGAAAGCCGACATCAGTTCTGACGAGATTGCCGCTATCGGTATCACCAACCAGCGTGAAACCACCGTTGTCTGGGAGCGCGAAACCGGTAAGCCCATCTACAACGCCATTGTCTGGCAGTGCCGCCGCACCTCAGAGATCTGCGAAAAACTGAAGCGCGACGGAATGGAAGAGTACGTGCGCAGTACAACCGGTCTGGTCATTGACCCGTATTTCTCCGGCACCAAAGTGAAGTGGATCCTCGATCACGTGGAAGGTTCACGCGAACGTGCACGACGCGGCGAGCTGCTGTTTGGCACCGTCGATACCTGGCTTATCTGGAAGATGACTCAGGGACGCGTTCACGTCACCGACTACACCAACGCCTCGCGCACCATGCTGTTCAACATCAACACCCTGGAGTGGGATGACAAGATGCTGGACGCGCTGGACATTCCGCGTGCGATGCTGCCAGACGTGCGCAAATCTTCAGAAGTATACGGCCAGACCAACATCGGCGGTAAAGGCGGCACCCGTATTCCTATCGCCGGTATTGCCGGTGACCAGCAGGCGGCGCTGTTCGGCCAGCTGTGCGTCAAGGAAGGGATGGCGAAGAACACTTACGGCACCGGCTGCTTTATGCTCATGAACACCGGCGAGAAAGCGGTGAAATCAGAAAACGGTCTGCTGACCACCATCGCATGCGGCCCACGCGGTGAAGTGAACTATGCCCTGGAAGGGGCGGTATTCATGGCGGGCGCCTCCATTCAGTGGCTGCGCGACGAGATGAAGCTGATCAGCGATGCGTTTGACTCCGAATACTTCGCGACCAAAGTGAAAGACACCAACGGCGTATACGTGGTGCCAGCGTTTACCGGTCTGGGCGCACCGTACTGGGATCCGTACGCCCGCGGCGCGATTTTCGGCCTGACGCGCGGTGTGAACTCAAACCACATTATTCGTGCGACCCTGGAATCCATCGCCTACCAGACGCGCGACGTGCTGGAAGCGATGCAGGCGGACTCCGGCATTCGTCTGCACGCCCTGCGCGTGGACGGCGGTGCGGTAGCCAACAACTTCCTGATGCAGTTCCAGTCCGACATTCTGGGTACCCGCGTTGAACGTCCTGAGGTGCGAGAAGTGACGGCGCTGGGCGCGGCGTATCTGGCTGGTCTGGCGGTTGGCTTCTGGCAAAACCTCGACGAGCTTCAGGAAAAAGCGGTTATCGAACGCGAATTCCGTCCTGGCATCGAAACCACCGAGCGCAACTACCGCTACAGCGGCTGGAAGAAAGCGGTGAAACGTGCCCTGGCATGGGAAGAGCACGACGAGTAAGACAGACTCACCCCTCACCCTAACCCTCTCCCCTTTGGGGAGAGGGCCGGGGTGAGGGGCTCAGACCGCACCACCCCTCCCCCTCCCCACTCTGTGATAAACTTCGTGCAATTCCTTTTGATTGTACGAGTACCTCATGAAACGTGAACTTGCTATCGAGTTTTCCCGCGTCACCGAAGCTGCCGCCCTCGCAGGCTACAAGTGGCTGGGCCGTGGCGACAAAAATACCGCAGACGGCGCAGCCGTCCACGCCATGCGCATTGTGCTTAATCAGGTCAATATCGATGGCACTATCGTCATTGGCGAAGGCGAAATCGACGAAGCCCCGATGCTCTACATCGGTGAAAAAGTCGGGACGGGCAAAGGCGATGCGGTGGATATCGCGGTCGACCCGATCGAAGGCACGCGCATGACGGCGATGGGCCAGGCCAACGCGCTGGCGGTGCTGGCGGTGGGCGATAAGGGCTGCTTCCTCAACGCGCCCGATATGTACATGGAAAAGCTGATCGTCGGTCCTGGCGCTAAAGGCGCTATCGACCTTAGCCTGCCGCTGGATGCCAACCTGCGCAATATCGCCGCGGCGCTGGGTAAAGCGCTCAGCGAACTCACCGTGACCATTCTGGCGAAACCGCGCCACGACGCCACCATCGCGTACCTGCAAGCGCTCGGCGTACGCGTGTTTGCTATTCCGGATGGCGACGTTGCCGCCTCTATTCTGACCTGCATGCCGGACAGCGAGGTCGACGTGCTTTACGGCATCGGCGGCGCGCCGGAAGGTGTGGTCTCTGCGGCAGTGATCCGCGCGCTGGACGGCGATATGCAGGCGCGTCTGCTGCCACGCCATGAGGTCAAAGGCGACAGCGACGAGAACCTTCGCATTGGTGAAGACGAACTGGCGCGCTGTGCGGCGATGGGCATCGAGGCCAATAAAGTGCTCGCGCTGAACGAGATGGCTCGCAGCGATAACGTGGTCTTCTCCGCAACCGGCATCACCAAAGGCGATCTGCTGGATGGCATCACCCGCAAGGGAAACATGGCCACCACTGAAACCTTGCTGATCCGCGGCAAATCCCGCACCATTCGCCGCATTCAGTCCATTCATTATCTCGACCGCAAAGACCCGGACGTACAGACGTACATTCTGTAAAACCGTTTGATCGATAGAGCTTTCCGGCCCGAATGGGCTGGAAATGTTTCCCACAAGTACGGAAGATAGAAGAGAGAAACAGCACAGGAGAAGATCATGGCGGACTGGGTAACAGGTAAAGTCACAAAGGTACAGTTCTGGACCGATGCGCTATTTAGCCTCACGCTGCACGCTCCCGTTCATCCGTTTACCGCCGGGCAGTTTGCCAAGCTCGGGCTGGATATCGACGGTGAACGCGTACAGCGCGCCTACTCTTACGTTAACGCGCCTGATAACCCGGATCTCGAGTTCTATCTGGTCACCGTCCCGGACGGTAAGCTCAGCCCGCGCCTCGCCGCGCTGAAACCGGGCGATGAGGTGCAGATTGTCTCCGACGCGGCGGGGTTCTTCGTGCTGGATGAAATCCCCGACTGTGACACGCTCTGGATGCTGGCGACCGGCACGGCCATCGGCCCGTATCTCTCTATCCTGGAGTACGGCAAAGATCTGGAGCGCTTTAAGAATATCGTGCTGGTTCACGCCGCGCGCTACGCCGCAGACCTGAGCTATTTGCCGCAGATGCAGGCGCTGGAACAGCGATATGGCGGGAAGTTAAAAATTCAGACGGTGGTCAGCCGCGAAACCGCAGCTGGCTCGTTAACCGGCCGCGTTCCGGCGTTGATTGAAAGCGGCGCGCTGGAAGAGGCGGTGGGTTTACCGATGAATACCGAAACCAGCCACGTGATGCTGTGCGGTAACCCGCAAATGGTGCGCGATACGCAGCAACTGCTGAAGGATACCCGGCAGATGACGAAACACCTTCGCCGCCGACCGGGCCATATGACCGCCGAACACTACTGGTGATCAGCGGTACTTCACCTCAAGGGTATCTTTTCCGTATTTGTTCTCGCTCTGGGTGCCGATAAACGCGCCCAGTTCGACAACCATCATCACAAAGATAACCGTCGGCAGCAGTCTGCCCACCACCCACGGGAGGATGGAGGGCAGCATTGACCAGTTCCCCGCCACCAGCATCCACGCCAGAATAATCAGAAAAGCCCAAGCGCCGGAGCGACCGCGATCGTGCAGACGTTTCACCACCACGGCGGCGGTTGGCCACAGTAAACAGACCAGCGCAAAAGCCGCAGTTTGCGTGCTCAGCCAGGCGTTATAGGCAACAAAAAACAGAAGCAGCATGGCGACAACCCACGCTGCCATCCAGATCCAGAAGTCACGGCGTCCAATACGCCCTTTGAATGAAAACAACCACTGCTGTATGGTCATGTAAGGTTCCTTATTATTGTTTAGCCCGCATTTTACCCTGGAGTTGTGACCTTTTGACAAGCCGACCAGATATCGTTTTAATCATGGGCAATGACGGCCAGGGGCAAAGTTGATGAAAAGTTCGGCACACTCTCTTTATTTGTGTTTAGCGATGCTGAGCGCCAGTTTTTCTCTGCACGCCGCGGAACCGGCTTCCCCGGTCACCGCCCCCTACCTTCTGGCGGGCGCCCCCTCTTTCGATCAATCTATCAGCCAGTTCCGCGAAGCCTTCAATAAAGAAAACCCCTCGCTTGCGCTGGGGGAGTTCCGTGCGATTGACGGTGCCCGCGATACGCCAACCCTGACCCGCGCTGCCAGCAAAATTAACGAGAATCTATATGCTTCCACTGCCCTTGAGCGCGGAACGTTAAAAATCAAAAGCATGCAGATCACCTGGCTGCCGATTCAGGGCCCAGAGCAGAAAGCGGCGAAAGCGAAAGCGCTGGAGTATATGAGCGCTATTCTGCGCGCCTTTACCCCCACCTTCACGAAAGCGCAAAGCCAGCAAAAGCTGCAAAAACTGCTTACCGCCGGGAAAAACAAACGCTATTACGCCGATACGGAAGGTGCCGTTCGCTATGTCGTCGCAGATAACGGCGAAAAGGGGCTGACCTTCGCGGTTGAACCGATTAAGCTGGCCCTATCAGACGCACTCGAGGGGGCGAATTAATGACAAAAAGCAAAGCCTTTCGAGGGAAAATCTCTATACTGATTCACAGACCATGCTGCCCTTAAGGGCGGCCATATTCCTTAATTCGCTTATTGAGCGTGGAGAATTGAAATGCGACATCCTTTAGTGATGGGTAACTGGAAACTGAACGGCAGCCGCCACATGGTAAACGAACTGGTTGCTAACCTGCGTAAAGAGCTGGCTGGCGTGACCGGCTGCGCGGTTGCTATCGCTCCGCCGGATATGTACCTGGATCTGGCTAAACGTGCCGCTGACGGCAGCCACATCATTCTGGGCGCGCAGAACGTTGACGTTAACCTGTCTGGCGCGTTTACCGGTGAAACCTCCGCTGAAATGCTGAAAGACATCGGCGCGAAATACATCATCATCGGCCACTCTGAGCGTCGCACCTACCACAAAGAATCTGACGAGTTCATCGCGAAGAAATTCGCTGTGCTGAAAGAGCAGGGTCTGATCCCGGTTCTGTGCATCGGTGAAACCGAAGCAGAAAACGAAGCGGGTAAAACCGAAGAAGTGTGCGCACGTCAGATCGACGCTGTGCTGAAAACCCAGGGCGCGGCAGCGTTCGAAGGCGCGGTTATCGCTTACGAGCCAGTCTGGGCGATCGGTACCGGCAAATCTGCAACTCCAGCGCAGGCACAGGCGGTGCACAAGTTCATCCGTGACCACATTGCAAAAGCAGACGCGAAAGTGGCTGAGCAGGTCATCATCCAGTACGGCGGTTCCGTTAACGCATCAAACGCAGCTGAGCTGTTCACCCAGCCAGACATCGATGGCGCGCTGGTTGGCGGCGCATCCCTGAAAGCAGACGCTTTCGCGGTGATCGTTAAAGCGGCAGAAGCGGCTAAGCAGGCGTAATTGCCTTTGGGGCGGGTGGCGCTTCGCTAACCCGCCCTACAAAACCACTACAAACGTCCTAATACGCTAAACCACAAATAATCCAGCGGCAGCAGCACCAGATACGTCGCAATCGCCAGCGCCAGGCAGAGCAGCATCCCCGCCTTCGCAGGCACTTTCCCTAAGCCCATCGCCACCACAATCGGCGACGCCTGATACGGCAGCAGCGGCGTGGAATACCCCAGCACCTGAATCATGATCACCGACAGCAGCGGGAAGCCGGTCGCGTCGGAGAAGCTCTGCGCCAGCGTGGTGTACAGCGCCGGAACGCCGTTGGCGGTCATAATGAAGTTGAGCGCCGTGGTGATCCCCGTCAGCGCCAGGAAGCTGGTAAACGGGCGGTCTGCATCCAGCGGCATGATATGGAGCAACGCCTCGCCTACGGCCGCACCGATACCGGTCTGCGTCACCGTAATGGCCAGCCCGAGTATACCCGCGACGTAAATACAGGTGCGCATATTCACCCCCGCCGAGAACTCCTCGCCGGTGATAAATCCGATGCGCGGCAGCATAACGATGACCGAGGCCGCCAGCCCTGTCCACGCTGGGCCCACGCCGTGCCAGCTCTCCGTTACCCACATCGTCAACACCACCGCCAGCAGCCAGGCGAGTCGTTTTTCGTCACGCCCCATCGGTTCCGATGGCGCGAGATCCTTCGCCGGTTTTGGGTTGCCGGGAAACAGCCAGCAGATCAGGCCAATCAGAATCAGGCCTTTGAGAATACCCAGCACCGGCGTGTGCAGCAGCAGATACGGGACATAGTTGAGGTGGATGCCGTATGAGCCCTCCGCCGCGCCGCTCATCACAAGGTTTGGCACGTTAGCGGGCAAAATAGTGGCCGAGAGCTGGAAGGTGCCAAACCCGACCGCCAGCGCCAGGCCAAACCAGGCCCGCGAGCCATCAGGAATGCCGGTCCGCTTCGCCATCGCGGCGACAATCGGCATCAGCAGCGCAATACGTCCCATGTTCGACGGCATCACGAATGCCAGGGCATAGCTCAGCAGCACAACGCTTGCCACCATCAGCACCCAGGAGTCGGTAAGCTTTGCCGACAGCGCCCGGGCGGCCCTGTCCGCCAGGCCGGTTTTCCGAATCGCCACGCCCAGCACAAAGCCGCTGAACACCAGCCAGAAGGCAGACGAGGCGAAGCCGCCAAAGATCACTTCCGGCGGGGCGATTCTGGCGGTCATCGCCGCCGTAAAGAACAGCAGCGCGGTGATAAATTCCGGCAACAGCGACGTCGCCCACAGCACGATGGTGACGCCGACGATCAGCGAGGGAAGCAGCAGAGGATGCGTTAACCAGAGCGACATACCTGTCTCCAGTAGAATTTTTCAGCAAGTCTACGGCGACAGGCAGGGCGAGTAAATGCTATTTATGGTGGGGTCACTTCAGGATATCGCATTGATGATCCTGCAATTCCTCAGCCGACGCACGGTTAAAGATAAGCAGGTTACGCTCTGTCGCCAGCAATACAAACGAGCCGTCTGACTGCTGCGCCATCGCCAGCGCGAAGCGTCCCATATGGTCGCGCGCTTCCGGCAGCTCTTCCGCCAGCATCATAAACGGGCTGCGCTGCACCAGTTCGTTCTCCGTCACCCGACGGGCAAGGTACTCATGCCCTTCCAGCCCGCCCGGAAGCGGTAGCCACTGGGTGCTGATTTGCCCCTGCGCCGCGTTCAGCTTCTCGCGCACGTCCGGGCGCAGGCAGGAGATGTGGATATGAAAATGGTTCTGCGTGCGTCCGGTCGGGGAGTTGATGGTCAGCGAAACAGCGCTGTCAGGCACGTCGGCTCCCCGTTTCATGCTCATAAAATGACGAGACTGCCATGCCAGCCAGAAGAAATTCGGCGTCTGAGGCTCAGTCAGCAGCGGGCTTTCGGTGCCGTTAATACGGTACGTGGGCATCAGGAGGTATTGCAGCGGCCCGTTGCGGTCTTTGAACACCACGTAGCCCGCATCTGGCTTCACCTGCGCACACGGCGCCGGGTTACGGTTTTGCAGCTGGTTGGGCACACACTGGTCGAGCACGATATGGCGCAACGCATTCGGATTACCCGCTTTCATCCAGTACACGCCGCCTGCGGCAAGGGCGATAACGATCAGAATCAGTAAGATAATTTTTTTCACAACGCGTTCCCTGTTTTCAATAGAGGCAAAAGAGTAACGCAAAATGATGACCAAATAAAAAACCCGGTGGATTTCTCACACCGGGTTACCGTGTCGTTCTTTGTAAAACGCTTAGCGCTTGCTGATCTGGTCGAAGGTGCCGCCGTTAGAGAAGTGCTCTTTTTGCGCTTTGGTCCAGCCGCCAAAAACATCATCGATAGTGAACAGCTTCAGTTTCGGGAAGGTGTTTTCGTATTTCTTCGCGACGGCCTCATCGCGCGGGCGGTAGAAGTTTTTCGCCGCAATTTCCTGCCCTTCCGGTGAGTAGAGGTACTTCAGGTAGGCTTCCGCCACCGCTTTGGTGCCCTTCTTATCAACAACCTTATCGACGACGGAGACGGTCGGCTCAGCCAGGATGGATTCGCTCGGGGTCACGATCTCGAATTTGTCTTTACCCAGCTCGTTAGTCGCCAGCAGGGCTTCGTTTTCCCAGGCAATCAGCACGTCGCCGATACCGCGCTCGACGAAGGTGTTAGTTGCGCCGCGCGCGCCGGAGTCCAGCACTTCGACATTTTTAAACAGCGCTTTCACGAATTCCTGCGCTTTAGCCTGGTCACCGTTGTTGTGGTGCAGGGCGTAGCCCCAGGCCGCCAGGTAGTTCCAGCGTGCGCCGCCGGAGCTTTTCGGGTTCGGCGTGATGACAGACACGCCCGGCTTAATCAGGTCGTTCCAGTCTTTAATCTGTTTCGGGTTGCCTTTGCGCACCAGGAAGACAATGGTCGAGGTGTATGGCGCAGAGTTGTCCGGCAGGCGCTTGATCCAGTTTTTGTCGATACGGCCACGCTCCGCGATCGCGTCTACGTCATAAGCCAGCGCCAGGGTAACCACATCGGCTTCAATGCCGTTGATCACCGATGTCGCCTGCTTACCTGAACCGCCGTGAGACTGGCGAACCACCACGTTATCGCCGGTTTCCTGTTTCCAGTGCGCCGCAAAAGCTTTGTTGTACTGGTCGTACAGTTCACGCGTCGGATCGTACGACACGTTCAGTAACTGAATGTCCTTTGCCAGAACGCTGGTCGATGCCAGCAATAATGTTAACCCCACGCCCCATTTATTCATCGCCCGGCTCTCTTGTGTAGTGTTTTGATGAATGCAGCGTGCCAGAAAGCTAACCGATGATTAAAGAATAAAAAAAGATTGGCTATAACGTGGAGGAATAAAAAAAGGATGGGCACAAAAAAGCCGGGTGGCGGCTACGCCTTACCCGGCCTACGATCCGTGCTTTTGTAGGCCCGGTAAGCGCAGCGCCACCGGGCAACAGAGCCGATCAGTACAGTTTTTTCGCGCAGTCCAGCCAGTCACCTTTGAACGGACGCTTCATGTTTTCAATGGCGTCGATGATGTCATGGTGAACCAGTTTCTCGTTCTGAATACCGACGCAGCGGCCGCCGTGGCCCTGTAGCAGCAGCTCGATCGCATACGCACCCATGCGGGACGCCAGGATACGGTCGTACGGGCCTGGGGAACCGCCACGCTGAATGTGACCCAGAACGGTCGCGCGGGTTTCGCGTTTGGTTTCGGTTTCGATGTACTTCGCCAGCTCGTCAACGTCACAGATGTGCTCGGTGATAGCAACGATGGCGTGTTTCTTACCTTTCGCGATGCCGGCTTTGATCTCTGCGACCAGATCTTCACGGCTGAACTCTACTTCCGGAACTACCACGAACTCACAGCCACCGGCAATGGCCGCCGCCAGGGTCAGGTCACCGCAGTAACGGCCCATCACTTCAACAATGGAAATACGCTGGTGAGAGGAAGAGGTGTCACGCAGGCGGTCAATCGCTTCCACAACGGTACCCAGCGCAGTGAAGTAACCGATGGTGTAGTCAGTGCCTTTGATGTCGTTGTCGATGGTGCCAGGCAGGCCGATGCACGGGAAGCCCATTTCAGTCAGACGTTTTGCACCCATGTACGAGCCGTCGCCGCCGATAACCACCAGCGCATCCAGACCCCGTTTTTTCATGTTTTCGATAGCCACTTCACGGATGTGTTCGTCACGGAATTCCGGGAAGCGAGCGGAACCGAGGAAAGTACCGCCACGGTTGATCATGTCAGACACGCTGTAGCGGTCGAGCTGAACCATGCGGTCTTCATACAGACCCAGGTAACCGTCATAGATACCAAAAACTTCCAGACCTTCCGTCAGCGCTGCACGGACAACCCCACGGATTGCCGCGTTCATGCCCGGCGCATCACCGCCGCTTGTCAACACACCGATTTTCTTAATCATGACTACCTCTGAACTTAGGAATGCAAAATTGAAATCTGCTGCCGGAAGAAACTGTTCAACCGTCGAATACTGCAAATAGTATATCAATACCTTCCAGCTGAATTGATTCAGGTCAGGCCATATGGTGGTAATTTATCCACAAAATGCTGGTCTGGCTCACTTTTTTACAACGAATTACGAAAGCTCAAAACGCCCTGGGGACGACAGAGCACGGATCCTGGTGAATAATGACGTCTGACCCAGGGAAACGCTGCAAAATCGCCTGCTCCACCTGTTCAGCGACCATATGCGCCTGAACCAGTGGCAGGTTGTCTTCCATTTCCAAATGAATCTGAATAAAGCGGGTCGGCCCTGACTGCCGCGTACGAAGATCGTGAGCACCACTGACGCCAGGCCAGTGGGTCACGATGGCATAAATTTCATCACGTTCTGCATCCGGAAGCGCACGGTCAAGAAGCGACTGTACCGCGTCATACCCCATCCGCAACGCGCTGTATAAAATATAGATCCCTATCCCTAACGCAAACAACGCATCGGCACGATGCCAGCCATACCAGGCCAGACCGAGCGCAATAAGAATTGCCCCATTCATCATAACATCAGACTGATAATGAAGCATATCGGCCCGTACAGCCTGGCTTTGTGTTTTGCGTACAACCCAGCGCTGGAACGTTACAAGAACAAGTGTGCTTATAAGTGCAACTACGGTTACGACCACACCAACGCCCGGATCGTTCATCGGAGAAGGCGAAATAAGATGCTGAATGCCGGTCAAAAACAGGAAAAGCGCGGAGCCCGAAATAAACATACTTTGTGCCAGCGCGGCCAGCGATTCCGCTTTGCCGTG
This sequence comes from Enterobacter cloacae complex sp. SYL003, assembly GCF_049236925.1. Taxonomy (NCBI): domain Bacteria; kingdom Pseudomonadati; phylum Pseudomonadota; class Gammaproteobacteria; order Enterobacterales; family Enterobacteriaceae; genus Enterobacter; species Enterobacter cloacae complex sp. SYL003. The sequence goes on from NZ_JBMKJK010000016.1 coordinate 47,555, forward strand.
GCCAAACGTATGCTCTTCATCTGCCGGTTGCAGCGAATAGCGCACCACCAGCAGGTTGGTCAGCGAGGCGGCAATATCCACCAGTGAATCCACCAGCGCCGCCAGAATACTAACCGACCCGGTGTACCACCACGCGAAAATTTTAATGATCAGCAAACACGACGCCGTCACCGTCGCGGCTATTGCGGCCCGGCTTACCAGCCGTCCATAGGATTGATTCATAAACACTCCTGTCATGCCATGGCGCTAGTATAACGGATGGTGGTGGAGTGAATGGATGAATAAAGCGTTAACAAACCGGAACGATGGGCAAAAAAAACCCCCACATCATGTGGGGGAAGACAGGGATGGTGTCTATGGCAAGGAAAACAGGGTTTACTGGTTACTACGGGTACTGCTATTGCTACTGAAAAGCGTCATATCTGAGCTTCGCTGCATCCGTGCAACCTCACGTAACTGGTTCATACGTTGCTGATGTTTGGTATTCAAAACCGCTTGCTGCTCGGGCGTTAGCAGGTGGAACATCTGGTTGCGAACCTTCGCCATTTCTACCTGGCGGGCAACCTGTTCCTGCGCCATTTTTTCTGCCTGAGCGCGTACAGCGCTTTCGTCAAAATTTTCTGCGGTGACAAGGCGATGCATTGTCTCCATTTCGCTAACATTAACAGGGGGCTGGTCGTGTCGTGCCCTCTGCATCAGATCTCGCATCTGTTGACGCTGATGTTCGGTTAAACTTATGCCGTCAAACATATGGCTTTGGCTGCTGTGCTGCGTTGCGCCCTCTGCTGAGGAACCGTTATCGCTGTTGATAGCTACAGCAGCCTGGCTAAACGCACAGAAGGCCAGCGTTGAGGCCATGACGGCAGCGGTAACTTTGCGCATCACTTGCTCCCAAAATCTTTCGTGTCGCGATTCAACGAGAGACAGTCTACGATTCAGGCTGCAAACATGCGTCAGGGGGTGTAAAACAACGTAAAGTCATGGATTAGATAGCCTTGATGTCGTAATTTCTGCCTCGGAGGTATTTAAACAATGAATAAAATCCTGTTAGTTGATGATGACCGAGAGCTCACATCTCTTTTAAAGGAGTTGCTCGACATGGAAGGTTTCAACGTCCTGGTTGCCCATGATGGGGAACAGGCGCTGAGTCTCCTTGACGACAGCATCGATTTACTTTTGCTCGACGTCATGATGCCGAAGAAAAACGGTATTGATACGTTGAAAGAGCTTCGCCAGACACACCAGACCCCCGTCATTATGCTGACCGCGCGCGGCAGCGAGCTTGACCGCGTACTCGGCCTTGAGCTGGGTGCGGATGACTATTTACCTAAGCCGTTCAACGACCGTGAACTGGTGGCCCGTATTCGCGCGATCCTGCGCCGCTCTCACTGGAGCGAGCAGCAGCAGAATACCGACAACAGCTCACCTACGCTGGAAGTGGACTCCCTGAGCCTGAACCCGGGCCGCCAGGAAGCGAGCTTCGACGGTGAAACGCTGGAGCTAACCGGCACCGAGTTCACCCTGCTGTATCTGCTGGCGCAGCATCTCGGCCAGGTGGTGTCGCGTGAACACTTGAGCCAGGAAGTGCTGGGCAAACGCCTTACCCCGTTTGACCGCGCCATTGATATGCATATCTCGAACCTGCGCCGTAAGCTGCCGGAGCGTAAAGACGGTCACCCCTGGTTTAAAACCCTGCGTGGTCGCGGTTATCTGATGGTTTCCGCTTCATGATAGGCAGCTTAACCGCCCGCATCTTCGCCATCTTCTGGCTGACGCTGGCACTGGTTTTAATGCTCGTTTTGATGTTGCCAAAACTCGACTCACGCCAGATGACGGAGCTGCTCGACAGCGAGCAACGTCAGGGCGTGATGATCGAGCAGCACGTGGAAGCGGAGCTGGCAAACGATCCGCCGAACGATTTAATGTGGTGGCGCAGGCTGTTTCGCGCTATCGACAAGTGGGCGCCCCCCGGACAACGTCTTTTACTGGTCACTAGTGAAGGCCGCGTGATTGGGGCCGATCGCAATGAAATGCAGATTATCCGCAACTTTATTGGCCAGGCGGATAACGCCGATCACCCGCAGAAAAAGAAATATGGTCGGGTAGAAATGGTGGGCCCTTTCTCGGTGCGGGATGGGGAAGATAACTACCAGCTCTACCTGATTCGCCCCGCGAGCAGTTCCCAGTCCGACTTCATCAACCTGCTGTTTGACCGTCCGCTGTTGCTGTTGATTGTCACCATGCTGGTTAGTTCCCCACTGCTGTTATGGCTGGCGTGGAGCCTGGCGAAACCGGCGCGTAAGCTGAAAAACGCGGCGGACGAAGTGGCGCAGGGCAACCTGAGGCAGCATCCGGAGCTGGAATCCGGGCCGCAGGAGTTCCTGGCCGCCGGAACCAGTTTTAACCAGATGGTGAGCGCGCTTGATCGAATGATGACGGCCCAGCAACGTCTGCTGTCGGATATCTCCCACGAGCTGCGGACGCCGCTCACGCGTTTACAGCTGGGTACCGCCCTGCTGCGCCGTCGCAGCGGTGAGAGCAAAGAGCTGGAGCGTATTGAGACGGAAGCGCATCGCCTGGACAGCATGATCAACGATCTGCTGGTGATGTCGCGCAATCAGCAGAAAAACGCGCTGGTGAGCGAAACGGTGAAAGCCAATCACCTCTGGCATGAGGTGCTGGATAACGCGGCCTTCGAAGCGGAACAGATGGGCAAATCCTTCACCGTCAATTTCCCGCCGGGCCCGTGGCCGCTGTACGGTAACCCCAACACGTTGGAAAGCGCGCTGGAGAATATCGTGCGTAACGCCCTGCGCTACTCGCACACGAAGATTGAAGTGGCGTTCTCGGTGGATAAAGACGGGATCACTATCATCGTGGACGACGACGGTCCAGGCGTCAGCCCGGAAGATCGCGAGCAGATTTTCCGTCCGTTCTACCGTACCGACGAGGCGCGCGACCGTGAATCTGGCGGTACGGGGCTGGGTCTGGCGATTGTTGAAACCGCCATGCAGCAGCACCGTGGCTGGGTGAAAGCCGATGACAGCCCGCTGGGCGGGCTGCGGCTAACGCTGTGGCTGCCGCTGTATAAGCGTTCGTAATCCCCTCACCCTAACCCTCTCCCCATAGGGGAGAGGGGACGGCTCGGTGCGGTCTTTTCACCCTCGCCCCTTTGGGGAGAGGGCCGGGGTGAGGGGCAATTATTTCCCCCACAATCTCCGCGAACTGCTCTCGATCTTGCCGCTTATCCGCCGCTTCTGCATCGTTCTGGTCCAGCTGGTGGATAATCCTGCCGCTGACAGCAGGCGGTGAAACTGTTCATCGTCGAACGGCATATGCCAGGCAATGGCACAGGCCTCGAATACCGACACCTCACTCAGGCGCGAAGCCAGCTCAATCGGCGCATCCGCCGAAACCTGTCCCGCCTGCACAACGCGATACAGCCAGCCGGTTTTACCCGCGTTTTGCAGCTGGGCCGACATATCCTGAATGCCAAAATGGTAGTTAAGTTTGAAGCACGGCGAGCGCGGCTGGGTGACCTGAATCAGAGCATCGCCCCAGCGATAAATATCGCCAATAAAGACGTTCTTCTCCGTCAGCCCTTCCGTTGAGAGATTTTCGCCAAACGCGGGGGCGACGAAAAGGTCCGCCTGTTCAGGAAATTCGGTTTTCCAGTGCTGATAGTACTCGCGCGGATAGTGGCACAGCGCGCGATCGGGCCCGCCGTGGATTTTCTTTTCGGCCTGCTGGTCGCCCGCCAGACCAAGCTCGGTAAGCGTCAGCTCACCGTCGACCTGCACTTTGGCGATAGCGCTCGGGCGACTGCCTTCGTACTCCCTTACCTTGCCTGTAAACACATTCACCGGGTAATGCATCTCCACTCCTTCAGATACAAAAAAAGCGAGTCATCAGACTCGCTTCTCACAGGCGTCAATGCAACCTTATTTTTTAGCGGCGAAACGCGCTGCTGCTTCGTCCCAGTTCACTACATCCCAGAAGGCTTTGATGTAGTCAGGGCGACGGTTCTGGAACTTCAGGTAGTAAGCGTGTTCCCACACGTCCAGACCCAGAATTGGGAAGCCGGATGCGCCAGAGATAGCTTCACCCATCAGCGGGGAGTCCTGGTTTGCGGTTGAAACGACCGCCAGTTTGTCACCTTTCAGGACCAGCCACGCCCAGCCAGAGCCGAAACGGGTTGCAGCGGCTTTTTCGAATTCCGCTTTGAAGTTGTCAACGGAACCGAAGTCACGCTCGATAGCCGCTTTCAGGTCGCCCTGAAGGGTGGTGCCGGTTTTCAGGCCTTTCCAGAACAGGCTGTGGTTAGCGTGACCGCCCGCGTTGTTGCGCAGCACGGTTTTCTTGTCTGCTGGCAGCTGGTCCAGTTTGGTGATCAGCTCTTCAACAGGCAGATTAGCGAACTCTGGCAGGCTTTCCAGCGCAGCATTCGCGTTATTCACGTAGGTCTGGTGATGTTTAGTGTGATGGATTTCCATCGTCTGCTTGTCGAAATGCGGTTCCAGTGCGTCGTAGGCATACGGCAGGGATGGCAGTGTATAACTCATAATCCTCTCCATTATTGTCGGGCGGCACAGCTGTTAATGCCGCGTAAGCAGTTGGTTCATTATAGTTAATTAAATGATATTGAAAATGATTATCAATGCCGTAGTTTTTATAAGGTTATTCGGTTTTTGAGAAATGAAGGAATTGTGAGTCTGCTCACGCGGTTAACGTGCTGATTGCCATTCAAAACAAAAGTGCGGCAACCTTCTGAAGGTTCCCAAACCGCCTAATTTTTACACTCATCAAGTCGGCGGGAAGCCTCCGGCTATAAAAACGATGAGGATGTAAAAATGAATCATGCGATTACGATGGGTATCTTCTGGCATTTGATAGGCGCGGCCAGTGCAGCCTGTTTCTATGCCCCGTTTAAAAAGGTGAAAGGCTGGTCATGGGAAACCATGTGGTCCGTTGGCGGTACCGTGTCCTGGCTGATTTTGCCGTGGACAATCAGCGCCATGCTGCTGCCCGATTTCTGGGGCTACTTCTCCTCCTTCAACGCCTCTACCCTGCTGCCGGTATTCCTGTTCGGCGCGATGTGGGGTATCGGTAATATCAACTACGGCCTCACCATGCGCTACCTCGGCATGTCGATGGGGATTGGCATCGCGATCGGCATTACGCTGATTGTTGGCACCCTGATGACGCCAATCCTCAACGGCAACTTCGATGTGCTGATCAACACCCAGGGTGGGCGAATGACGCTGCTGGGCGTGCTGGTAGCGGTGATCGGCGTGGGAATTGTCACCCGCGCGGGCCAGTTGAAAGAACGCAAGATGGGCATCAAAGCCGAAGAGTTCAATCTGAAGAAAGGGCTGCTACTGGCTGTGATGTGCGGCGTCTTCTCGGCGGGCATGTCGTTCGCGATGAACGCCGCCAAACCGATGCACGACGCCGCTGCAGCGCTGGGCGTCGACCCGCTGTACGTTGCCCTGCCAAGCTACGTGGTGATCATGGGCGGCGGCGCACTGGTAAACCTCGGCTTTTGCTTCATTCGTCTGGCAAAAGTGAAGAATCTGTCGGTAAAAGCCGACTTCTCGCTGGCAAAACCGCTGATCGTCACCAACGTCCTGCTTTCCGCCCTCGGCGGTCTGATGTGGTATCTGCAATTCTTCTTTTACGCCTGGGGTCACGCCAGTATTCCGGCGCAGTATGACTACATGAGCTGGATGCTGCACATGAGCTTCTACGTGCTGTGCGGCGGGCTGGTTGGGCTGGTGCTGAAAGAGTGGAACAACGCCGGGCGTCGTCCGGTTGGCGTGCTGAGCCTGGGCTGCGTGGTGATTATTATTGCGGCCAATATCGTCGGCCTCGGCATGGCGAACTGATTACGCTGCCTTTCGACTGCGATGACGCCACTGAACCGGCGTCATCCCCACCTCACGGTTAAACACCACCGAAAAGTAGTTACTGTCCTCAAAGCCGCAGCGCATCGCCACTTCACTCACCATCAGCTCCGTATGCTGTAACAGATACTGAGCGTGGCAGATGCGCAGCTGGCGCAGATAGTGGTTTACCGTCATCCCCGTCTGGGTGCGGAACTGCTGGCGCAGCGCGCGCTCGCTGCACTGCTCCTGCTCGCAGAATTTTTCCAGCACGAAACTCTTGTTAAGACTGCCCGCAAGCCGGGTGATGAGCTTATCCAGCAGCGCTTCCTGCGTGGTGGCGGAGGGATTATCCGTAGCGTAACGATGGCGCTTCAGGGTCATCACCAGCTGGGCAAAAAGCAGCTCCGACATCTGGTTTGCCACCGGATCGCTCTTCTGGCTCTCCTGCTCCAGCTGGGAAATCGTCTGGCGCACCTGAGCCATGCCGTTGCTGCTTAAGCGCCAGTGCGGTTCGCCTCTGGCATCATGAAAACCGGGGATATTGCCCGCCCAGTCGACATTCAGTTTAAGCCTGTCAGGGCAGTAGATGACGTTCTGCAACACCAGATCGTTAACCGAGGCGTAAGAGTGTTTATCTTCGGCGCGGATGTAGAACAGGTCTCCGCGCGTGATGCGGTAGGGACGGTCGTTGAGGACGTGCAGGCCGTTGCCCCGCCACACCAGCACCAGCTCGCAGAACTCGTGGGTATGCTCGGCAAAGACGTTTTGCGGATAGCGGTCCGCCACCGCGACGGCCTGACTCGCGGAGGCAAAAAAATCATCTTTACGAAGAATTAACTGAGCAGCCACACCACAACCTCGACGGCGAATAACCGGACATTATTAGCCTTTCTGCGGTAAAAAAACGGTGACTGCCCTCGCGTTACTGAAGCAACGCGTCTTTCCCCTGACGGATATCGCGCGGCGACCAGCTAAATTCCCGACGAAACAGCGTTGAAAAGTGGTTACTGTCGCCGAAACCGCAGCGATAGGCGATATCCGTGACGCTTTCATCCGTGTGCCTTAAAAGGTGACGCGCTTTGATCAGGCGCAGACGGTTGAGGTAGCGCTGCGGCGTCAGCCCGGTATGCTGCTTGAGCTGACGATGCAGCGTGCGCAGCGAGAGCGAAAAGTCATCCGCCAGCGTTTCCCAGCAGACATCTTCGGCAAAATGATCTTCCAGCCAGGCCATCAGCTGATTCAGGCGCGCGTCGTTATTTTCCAGCCCTTCCACCAGGCTGCTGCGCCGCAGCAGCACCAGCAGCTGCATAAACAGCATCTCGCGGGTAGCAATGGCGTGCGTCTCCTGTCCATCCTCGCTCTGCTCCATCTGGCTTACCAGCTGACGCACCTGCTGCAACGTGGACTGATTCACCCGCCAGTGCGACGGGTAGTGGCCGTCCTTCTCCTGCGGCAACAGCTGATTCAGCCCGGAGAGAAACTGAAACGCATCCGGAGAACGATAGAGCACATTGGTCAGGCACAGGTTATCGGTATGTTCATACAGGTGCCTGTCGTGATCGCGCACGAAGCACACAGTACCGCCGCTGATGGTATACGGCTGACCATTAAACACGTGGATGCCCGTTCCGTGCTCAACAATCACAATTTCATGAAAATCATGATGATGTTCCGGGAACGCAGCCTGAGGCAGCCGTGGCTCAATCGCAACCGGCGAAGCCCCCGAAGGAAAAAAATCGACGCTGTGCAGTACGGTCATAACGGCCTCTACCAATGAGAAAAGTTCTCAAAATAGTAATTAAGGCCTTCCCCGCTCACCTTAAATTTTTGACAGCAAACCGCGCAAAAGCTGCCGGTTTTTCAAGAAACAGGCGGAAAGATCGGGAAATGCGGTCAGCGTCACACTGCCTGCAAACCCCGCGATTACTGGAAACTGTGAACTCCCTCACGTTCATCTTTGCTTTCTTGCCAGCGCGAGATTTGGGCTGTCAGTGGCGAGAAGGTGGCTATTTCTTCCCTTTCTTACACTCCTCGCTAATGACTTAAGAAAGGACCCGACCATGACTTTTCGCCATTGTGTGGCTGTCGATTTAGGCGCATCCAGCGGCCGTGTAATGCTCGCCACCTGGGACTGCGACCTGCACACCCTTACGCTTCGCGAAATGCACCGTTTCGCCAATTGTCTGCAAAAACAGGACGGTTTTGTTACCTGGGATATCGACGCCCTGGAAGCAGAGATCCGCACCGGACTTCACAACGTCTGCGAAGACGGTATTCGCATCGACAGTATCGGCATTGATACCTGGGGTGTGGATTACGTGCTGCTGGACAGTCACGGCGAACGCGTCGGCCTGCCGGTCTCCTACCGCGACAGCCGCACCGATGGGCTGATGGCGCACGCCATCGCGCAGCTTGGCAAGGAGAACATCTATGGTCGCAGTGGCATCCAGTTCCTGCCGTTTAACACGCTGTATCAGCTACGTGCGCTGGTTGAGCAACAGCCTGAGCTGGTCGAAAAGGTGGCGCATGCGCTGCTGATCCCGGACTACTTAAGCTACCGTCTGACCGGCAATATGAACTGGGAATACACCAACGCCACCACCACGCAGCTGGTCAACATCAACACCGATAACTGGGATGAACATCTGCTGGCCTGGACGGGCGCCTCGCCGTCCTGGTTCGGCGCACCAACCCATCCGGGCAATGTGATCGGCCACTGGCTTTGCCCGCAGGGGAATGAAATCCCTGTTGTCGCCGTCGCCAGTCACGACACCGCGAGCGCGGTCATTGCCTCGCCGCTCGCCGACAAAGATGCGGCCTATCTCTCTTCCGGCACCTGGTCGCTGATGGGCTTCGAGAGCAAAACCCCGTACACCAGCGATGCCGCGATGGCGGCGAACATTACTAACGAAGGTGGCGCGGAAGGGCGCTACCGCGTGTTGAAGAACATCATGGGCCTGTGGCTGCTCCAGCGGGTGCTGAAAGAGCAGGCCATCACCGACCTGCCCGCGCTTATCGCGGAAACCGAAACGCTGAAGGCCTGCACCTTCCTGATCAACCCGAACGACGATCGCTTTATCAACCCGGTGCACATGAGCGCCGAAATCCAGGCCGCCTGTTTTGAAGCGGGGCAGCCGGTACCTTCCCGCCCCGCCGAGCTGGCACGCTGCATTTTTGACAGCCTCGCCCTGCTGTATGCCGACATCCTGAGCGAGCTGGCTGACCTTCGCGGCAAACCGTTCACACAACTGCATATCGTGGGCGGCGGCTGCCAGAACCAGCTGCTGAACCAGCTCTGCGCGGATGCCTGCGGCATTACCGTGGTGGCAGGTCCGATTGAAGCCTCCACGCTCGGCAATATCGGCATTCAGCTGATGACCCTGGACGAACTTTCAAACGTCGACGATTTCCGTTCGGTGGTGACGGCGAATAACAGCCTGACCACCTTCACCCCCCATCCCTGCCATGAAATTGCCCGCTACCGGGCGCAGTTTCAGCAAAAACGACTGACTAAGGAGCTTTGCGCATGACCACTCAACTTGAACAAGCCTGGGATCTGGCTAAACAGCGTTTCGCCGCCGTCGGCGTGGATGTCGAAGAGGCGCTGCGCCAGCTCGACCGTCTGCCCGTCTCCATGCACTGCTGGCAGGGTGATGACGTCGCCGGTTTCGAGAACCCGGGCGGTTCCCTGACGGGGGGTATTCAGGCCACGGGTAACTACCCGGGCAAAGCGCGCAACGCCACCGAACTGCGTGCGGATCTGGAGCTGGCGCTGAGCCTGATCCCCGGGCCAAAGCGCCTGAACCTGCACGCCATTTATCTCGAATCCGACGAGCCGGTCGCGCGTAACGAAATCAAACCGGAACACTTTAAGAACTGGGTGGAGTGGGCGAAGGCCAACCGGCTGGGTCTGGATTTTAACCCGTCCTGCTTCTCGCACCCGCTGAGCGCGGACGGGTTTACCCTTGCGCACGCCAACGACGAAATCCGCCAGTTCTGGATCGACCATGTCAAAGCCAGCCGCCGCGTCTCGGCGTATTTCGGCGAGCAGCTTGGCACGCCATCGGTAATGAATATCTGGATCCCGGACGGCATGAAGGACATCACCGTAGACCGACTGGCCCCGCGTCAGCGTCTGCTGGCCGCGCTGGATGAAGCTATCAGCGAAAAACTGGACCCGGCGCACCACATCGACGCCGTCGAGAGCAAGCTGTTCGGCATTGGCGCAGAGAGCTACACCGTGGGCTCAAACGAGTTCTACATGGGTTACGCCACCAGCCGCCAGACCGCGCTGTGCCTGGATGCCGGCCATTTCCACCCAACCGAGGTGATCTCCGACAAAATTTCCGCCGCCATGCTCTACGTGCCGCGTCTGCTGCTGCACGTCAGCCGCCCGGTGCGCTGGGACAGCGACCACGTGGTACTGCTGGATGACGAAACCCAGGCCATTGCCAGCGAAATCATCCGCCACGACCTCTTTGAACGCGTACACATTGGCCTCGACTTCTTCGACGCCTCCATCAACCGCATCGCGGCGTGGGTTATCGGCACCCGCAACATGAAGAAAGCCCTGCTGCGCGCGCTGCTGGAGCCTGTCGCCGTCCTGAAACAGCTGGAAGAAAACGGCGACTACACCGCGCGCCTGGCGCTGCTGGAAGAGCAGAAATCCCTGCCGTGGCAGGCGGTGTGGGAGATGTACTGCCAGCGTCACGATGCGCCTGCGGGCAGCCAGTGGCTGGACAACGTGCGGGCATATGAGGAAGACGTGTTGAGTCAGCGCGGGTAACTGCCCCCTCACCCCTGCCCTCTCCCCAAAGGGGAGAGGGAGCAAACCATCCCCTCTCCCCTTTGGGGAGAGGGTTAGGGTGAGGGGTTCAACCTCACCGCGATAACTGGAAATGAAAACTATGCAGACCATCACCACTTCCTGGTTCGTCCAGGGCATGATCAAAGCCACCTCTGACGCCTGGCTCAAAGGCTGGGATGAGCGCAACGGCGGCAACCTGACGCTACGCCTGGACGACGCGGATATCGAGCCATTTGCCGCCGATTTCCACCAGAAGCCGCGCTATATCGCCCTGAGCCAGCCGATGCCGCTGCTCGCCAACACACCGTTTATCGTCACCGGTTCCGGGAAGTTCTTCCGCAACGTCCAGCTCGACCCGCAGGCCAACCTTGGCGTGGTGAAAGTGGACAGCGACGGCGCGGGCTACCACATTCTGTGGGGGCTAACGGACGACGCGGTGCCTACCTCTGAACTGCCGGCGCACTTCCTCTCCCACTGCGAGCGCATCAAGGCGACCAATGGCAAGGACCGCGTAATCATGCACTGCCACGCCACCAACCTGATCGCCCTGACCTACGTGCTGGAAAATAATTCTGATTTCTTCACCCGCAAACTGTGGGAAGGCAGTACCGAGTGTCTGGTGGTGTTCCCGGACGGCGTCGGCATTCTGCCGTGGATGGTGCCGGGCACCGACGAAATCGGTCAGGCAACCGCAACGGACATGCAGAAGCACTCACTGGTGCTGTGGCCGTTCCACGGCGTCTTCGGCAGCGGCCCGACGCTGGATGAAACCTTCGGCCTGATCGACACCGCCGAGAAATCCGCGGAAGTGCTGGTGAAGGTCTATTCCATGGGCGGCATGAAGCAGACCATCACCCGGGAAGAGCTGATCGCCCTGGGCAAACGCTTTGGCGTCACCCCCATGCAGTCGGCGTTAGATCTGTACCAATAACAACATCGCGCCCCGCTCATTGAGACGGGGCGAAAACCACCTGCAATCCCTACAACTAACTCAAGTCAGTGGAGTAAAAGCAATGAAAATAAAAGCAAGCTTGATCCTCACCGTTGCCGCTCTGGCGTTGTCCGGTTCCGCTTTAGCAGAAGTGAAAATCGCCCTGGTGGCGAAGTCCTTAGGAAATGGATTCTTCGAGGCAGCGAACGTCGGCGCGCAGGAGGCGGCCAAAGAGTTAGGCGATGTAAAAGTGATTTATACCGGCCCGACCACCACCACGGCGGAAGCGCAGATCGAGGTGCTGAACGGGTTGATCGCCCAGGGCGTGGATGCGATCGCGATTTCCGCGAACGATCCGGACGCCGTCGTGCCGGTGCTGAAAAAAGCGATGCAGCGCGGCATTAAGGTTGTGTCGTGGGACTCCGGGGTGGCGAAAGCCGGACGCCAGATCCACCTCAACCCGTCCAATAATGCCCTGATTGGCGAAACCAACGTGAAGCTCGCCGCCGACGCGCTGAAAGCGCTGAACGTGGAGAAGGGCGACGTGGCGGTGCTGAGCGCCACGCCAACCTCCACCAACCAGAATACCTGGATTGCGGAGATGAAAAAGGTGCTGCCGAAGTACCCGTCCGTCAATCTGGTGACCGTGGCCTACGGAGACGATCTCTCTGACAAAAGCTACCGCGAAGCGGTCGGCTTGCTGAAAACCTACCCCGAACTGAAAGTGATTGTTTCGCCATCGTCCGTGGGCATTGTGGCCGCTGCGCAGGCGGTGAAGGACCAGGGCAAGATTGGCAAAGTGTACGTCACCGGTTTAGGCCTGCCGTCCGAGATGGCGGGCGCGGTGAAGTCCGGCGCGAGCAAGAGCTTTGCCATCTGGAACCCGATTGACCTCGGCTATGCGGCAACCTACCTGGCGGATGACCTGGTGAAAGGCACGGCCAAGAAAGGTGAGGCCAGCATGGGCAGACTGGGCAAAGTGAAGCTGGATGCTGACGGCAACGGCGCGATGGCCGAGCCGTTCGTCTACGATGCCAGCAATATTGATAAGTTCTCGAAAATCTTTTGATGCAATTTGTAGGCCGGATAAGCGTAGCGCCATCCGGCAAAAGGCGGGTGGCGCTGCCGCTTACCCGCCCTACAAATTCCTCTGTCCAGGAGAACTATCATGACCCCATTGCTACAGCTTTCTGGCATCACCAAGGTGTTCCCCGGCGTGCGTGCTCTTGAGAACGTGCAGCTTGCGCTGTGGCCCGGCAAAGTGACGGCGCTTATAGGCGAAAACGGCGCGGGCAAGTCGACGCTGGTCAAAGTGATGACCGGCATTTACCAGCCCGACGAGGGCGAAATTCTCTATAAAGCGATCCCCGTTCATCTCCCGACGCCGGAGTCGGCGCATAAAATGGGCATCACCGCCATTCACCAGGAAACCGTGCTGTTTGATGAACTCTCGGTCACCGAGAATATTTTTGTCGGTCAGTACCTTCACAAAGGCTTCCTGAAAAAGCTCGACTGGCCGGAAATGCACCGCCGGGCGCAGGCGATCCTCACGCGGCTGGAAGTGCAAATCGACCCGCGCGCGACGCTGAAAACCCTGAGCATCGCCCAGCGTCACATGGTGGCGATTGCCCGCGCGCTGTCGTTTGAGGCGCAGGTGGTGATCCTCGATGAACCGACGGCGGCGCTGTCGCAGCATGAAATCCTCGAGTTTTACCAGATTGTGGAGCGCTTAAAGCAGGAGGGCAAAGCCATCCTGTTTATCTCCCACAAGTTCGACGAGATTTTTGAGCTGGCCGATCACTACACTATTTTGCGCGACGGCGCGTTCGTCGGTGCAGGTGCAATAAATGAGATCACCGAGGAGCGGATGGTGTCGATGATGGTCGGGCGCGCCATTACCCAAACTTTCCCTAAAATCGACTGCGAAAAAGGCGAGACGGTGCTGGAGGTGAAAAACCTCTGCCATCCGACCGAGTTTGCGCATATCTCGTTCTCCCTGCGTAAAGGAGAAATCCTCGGCTTTTACGGGCTGGTGGGGGCCGGGCGTACCGAGCTGATGCAGGCGCTTTCCGGCGTCACGCGGCCATCGTCCGGGGAAATTATCCTCAACGGACAGCCCCGGCGCTTCTGCCAGCCTGCGGATGCGATCAAAGCCGGTATCGTCTGCGTGCCGGAAGAAAGACAGAAACAGGGGGCGATTATCGCCCTGCCGATTGCCCAGAACATCAGCCTGCCTCAGCTCAGCAAGCTCAATCCGAACGGTGTGCTGCATGACGACCGTGAATGGAAGCTGGCGGACGAGTACGCCAAACGCCTGCAAGTGAAAGCCTTCAGCTGGAAGCAGGCGGTGGAGACCCTCTCTGGCGGCAACCAGCAAAAGGTCGTGATCGGCAAATGGCTGGCGACGCACCCTGACGTGATTATCCTCGATGAGCCGACAAAAGGCATCGATATCGGCTCAAAAGCAGCCGTGCATCAGTTTATGTCCGAGCTGGTCAGTCAGGGGCTGGCGGTAATTATGGTCTCGTCCGAACTGCCGGAAGTGATGGGCATGGCGGATCGCATTATCGTCATGCACGAGGGGCTGATGGTGGCCGAGTACCAGGCGGGAGACGCGACGGCGGAAACCATCGTCAGCGCCGCCAGCGGTGCAAAACAGGAGGCGGCATAATGCTTAGCTCACTCTTAAAACACCGCGAAGCCCTGCTGGGCGCGGTGATTATCCTGATGATCGTCGCCATTGGCAGCCGCGTGCCATCGTTTATCGCGCCGGGCAACCTGGTGGAGATGTTTAACGACACCGCCATTCTGATCGTCCTCGCGCTCGGGCAGATGATGGTGCTGCTCACGAAAGGCATCGACCTGTCGATGGCGGCCAATCTGGCCCTGACCGGGATGATTGTCGCCCTGATTAATTTCCATTACCCGGACGTGCCCGTCTGGGCGCTGCTGATCCTTGCCAGCGTGCTTGGGCTGCTGATGGGCGCGATAAACGGCCTGCTGGTGTGGAAGCTGGGCATTCCGGCGATTGTGGTAACGCTCGGCACTATGAGCATCTACCGCGGAATGATCTTTTTGCTCTCCGGCGGCGGCTGGGTGAACTCAAACCAGATGGGTACAGATTTCCTCGGCCTGCCACGTGCGTCAGTGCTGGGCTTGCCGGTGCTGAGCTGGTGCGCCATCGCCGCGCTGCTGCTGGTGGGCTACTTCCTGCGCTACAGCCGCACCGGACGAGCGCTCTACACCGCAGGCGGTAATGCCACGGCAGCGTACTACACCGGGATCAACGCCGGAAAAATGCAGTTCATTAGCTTCTGCCTTTCCGGTCTGCTGGCCGGGTTCTGCGGCTACCTGTGGATATCGCGCTTTGCCGTTGCGTATGTTGACGTCGCTAACGGTTTTGAATTGCAGGTGGTGGCAGCCTGTGTGATTGGGGGGATCAGCACCATGGGCGGCACCGGGCGCGTGCTCGGCTGTCTGTTTGGCGCACTGTTCCTCGGGGTGATTAACAACGCCCTGCCGGTGATCGGCGTCTCACCGTTCTGGCAGATGGCGATTTCCGGCACGGTAATTGTGATAGCGGTGCTGCTGAACGAGCGCGGCAATAAACGTAAAGGCCGATTGATACTGCGCGATGCGGCGCTGGCAAGTCAGAAACTGGCGGTGAAATCATGAGCAAAATGATGACATCTGAAGCAATCAAACCCACTTCTGCGCCGGGCATCTTCCAGCGTCTGCTGTGCTGGGAGGGGTTCCTGCTGGCGGTGACGCTGGCGGTGTTCTTGGTGAACGCGCTCGCCTCACCCTACTTTCTCAATATCTGGAACCTCTCCGACGCGACGTTCAACTTCACCGAAAAAGCGATCATCGTGTTGCCGATGGCGATGCTGATTATCGCCAGGGAAATTGACCTGTCGGTAGCCTCCACCATCGCGCTCAGCTCCACGGTGATGGGCTTTTGCGCGGCGGCGGGCGTCGATACGCCGCTGCTGGTCTGCGTCGGATTAGGCGTCGGGCTACTGTGCGGGCTGTTCAACGGCATTCTGGTGACGCGCTTTAACCTGTCGTCCATCGTCATCACCATCGGCACCATGAGCCTGTACCGCGGGATCACCTACATCCTGCTCGGGGACCAGGCGCTGAACAGCTACCCGGAGAGCTTCGCCTGGTTCGGCCAGGGCTACGTCTGGGGCGCGCTGTCGTTTGAGTTTGCGCTGTTTATCGTGCTGGCCGCTCTGTTTGCCTTTGTGCTGCACCGCACCAACTTTGGCCGCCGCACCTACGCCATCGGCAACAACCCGACCGGCGCGTGGTACTCCGGCATCAACGTGAAGCGCCACAATCTGATGCTGTTCGCGCTGGTGGGACTAATGTCCGGCCTGGCGTCAGTGCTGCTTACCTCGCGTCTGGGCAGCACTCGCCCGACGATTGCGATGGGCTGGGAGCTGGCGGTGGTGACGATGGCGGTGCTCGGCGGCGTCAATATTCTCGGTGGGTCCGGCAGCATGGTGGGCGTGATTATCGCCGCCTTCCTGATGGGGCTGGTGACCTTCGGCCTGAGCCTGCTCAACGTGCCCGGCATTGTGATGTCGGTGATTATCGGCGCGATGCTGATCGTGGTGATTTCGCTGCCGATTATTACCCGCCGGATGATGCAGCGAAGACGGAATTAAATTGCCCCTCACCCCTGCCCTCTCCCCTGAGGGGAGAGGGTGAAAAGCCGCACCGAGCAGTCCCCTCTCCCCTCCGGGGAGAGGGTTAGGGTGAGGGGAACGGATTACCTCAAAAGCATATTAAGGAGAATTATCATGAGCTTTATGTTGGCACTCCCCAAAATCAGCCTGCACGGCGCGGGCGCGATCGGCGATATGGTCAATCTGGTGGCAAACAAACAGTGGGGAAAAGCGCTGATTGTCACCGACGGCCAGTTGGTGAAGCTGGGCCTGCTCGACAGTTTGTTTTCCGCGCTCGACGCCCATCAGATGTCGTATCACCTGTTCGATGAGGTATTCCCGAATCCGACGGAAGCGCTGGTGCAGAAAGGCTATGCGGCATATCAGGATGCGGAGTGTGATTACCTGATTGCCTTTGGCGGCGGCAGCCCGATTGATACCGCCAAGGCAATCAAAATCCTCACCGCCAACCCCGGTCCGTCAACCGATTATTCCGGCGTCGGCAAGGTGAAAAACGCGGGCGTGCCGCTGGTAGCGATCAACACCACCGCAGGCACGGCAGCGGAGATGACCAGCAACGCGGTGATCATCGACGCCGCGCGTCAGGTGAAAGAGGTGATCATCGACCCGAACATCATCCCGGATATCGCCGTGGACGATGCCAGCGTGATGCTCGATATTCCGGCCTCCGTAACCGCCGCAACCGGCATGGACGCGCTAACCCACGCCATTGAAGCTTACGTCTCCGTGGGCGCACACCCGCTGACCGATGCCAACGCGCTGGAAGCCATTCGTCTGATCAACCTCTGGCTGCCGAAAGCGGTCGACGACGGTCACAACCTGGAAGCGCGCGAGCAGATGGCCTTTGGGCAGTATCTGGCGGGCATGGCGTTTAACAGCGCCGGGCTGGGGCTGGTGCATGCTCTGGCGCACCAGCCGGGCGCGACGCACAACCTGCCGCACGGCGTGTGCAACGCCATCCTGCTGCCGATCATCGAAAACTTTAACCGCCCGAACGCGGTCGCCCGATTCGCCCGTGTGGCACAGGCGATGGGCGTTGACACGCGCGGCATGAGCGACGAAGCGGCCAGCATGTCCGCCATTCAGGCGATTCGCGATCTGAGCGCCCGGGTCGGCATTCCGTCCGGATTTAGCCAGCTCGGCGTCACCAAAGCCGATATTGAAGGCTGGCTGGATAAAGCGCTCGCTGACCCGTGCGCGCCGTGCAACCCGCGCACCGCCAGCCGCGATGAGGTCCGCGAGCTGTACCTGGAGGCATTATGATCCGCAAAGCGTTTGTGA
Organism: Enterobacter cloacae complex sp. SYL003; assembly: GCF_049236925.1. Classification (NCBI taxonomy): domain Bacteria; kingdom Pseudomonadati; phylum Pseudomonadota; class Gammaproteobacteria; order Enterobacterales; family Enterobacteriaceae; genus Enterobacter; species Enterobacter cloacae complex sp. SYL003. The sequence goes on from NZ_JBMKJK010000016.1 coordinate 65,153, forward strand.
TGCAGGTAAACCCGGATGCGCACGAGGAGTATGCGCGCCGCCACAACCCGATCTGGCCTGAGCTGGAAGCGGTACTGAAAGCCCACGGCGCGCACCACTACGCCATTTACCTCGACAAAGCCCGCAACCTGCTGTTTGCGACAGTGGAGATTGAATCGGAAGAGCGCTGGAACGCGGTAGCGAATACCGACGTCTGCCAGCGCTGGTGGAAGCATATGGGTGACGTCATGCCGTCGAACCCGGATAACAGCCCGGTGAGCACGGAGCTGAACGAGGTGTTTTACCTGGACTGATGTGTTAACGCTGCTGCCCCTGCGGTAGCAGCTATCTCCCGCCTGCCACTCAGCGTAAACGCCGACACAACCGTAATCGCCAGCACGAAGCAGCCCAGCATCAGGTACGTCTCTTGGAAGCCGACCCGGTCATACATATTTCCGGCAAAGGCGGAGAGGAAGATCGCCGCCGACTGTTTGGCAAACTGGAAGCCAATCAGGTAGATGGTGGCCGACAGGCGCGTATCAAACACCCCGGTGATGTACTTGAATGCCCCCACCAGCAGGAACGGGACTTCCAGCGCGTGCAGCATCTTCAGGGCAATCACCTCCACGGCAGTGGTGGCAAACGACGAGCCGATAATGCGCGTCGCCATGATTACCCCGGCAATCAACAGCGTGTTTTTCGCGCCGATGCGGTTAATGATCCACGGCGAGCAGAACATGATGATCGCGTTACAGATTTCCCCGGCCGTGGTGGCGAAACCAAAGGCGCGGGTCCCCTCCTGCGGTGTGGCGAAAAAGGTTTTAAAGAAGGTGGCAAACTGCTGGTCGAAGACGTCATACACGCAGGCCACGCCAATCACGTACAGGATGAACATCCACATTCTGCGCTGGCGGAACAGGGTGAAGACGGTTTTAGCGGTGATCTGCGGCTGATTGGCGCCCAGGGCATTCATCACCTGCGCCGTCTGGTTGGGCTTCGGTTTCGCAACCACCAGCAGCAGCATCAACAAAAGCGCTGCCGCCGACCCCATCCAGAAAACATACGACGGATCGATGCCGAACAGGATGCCGCCCGTTGAGGCGCACAGCCCCCAGCCGAGGCAGCCAAACATGCGCGCCTTACCGTACTCAAAAAAGCTGTTGCGGCTCACGCGTTCAATGTAGGCCTCAATCGCCCCGGATCCGGCTGAAAAAACAAAGCCGATATACACCCCGCCGCTCAGCGCGCCCAGCCAGATATTGGCTTTCAGCAGTGGTGCAAAGACGTACAGGAAAAACGGCGCGAACAAAAACAGCAGCACCGAGATTATCCACAGCAGGTGTTTTTTCAGCCCCAGCTTGTCCGAAATGACGCCCAGCACCGGCTGGAAGGCAATGGCCGACAGCGAGATGCAGGAGAAAACAATCCCCGTATGGGTTTTGTTCAGGCCGATGATGTCCGACAGCCAGATCGGCAGGAACGGAAAACAGGTGGCCATGATGAAGAAGTAGAGAAAGAAGAACAGCCCGAAGATCCAGAAGTTAGGGTTGTCTTTGTGGGTACAGGTTGTTGTGTTCATTATTTTTATCCTCAACGGAGGGCCGGTTGCCCGGCCCGTCACCCTTACACGCGTTCCACACCAATCAGAATGGCGGTTTCCGGATCCAGAATTGGCAGCGCAATACCCGCCTGCATCAGCCATTCACCGCTTACCGTTTGCGGCGCGTCCATCCACGCCGGCAGCTTGCGCATGGTGTGCCCGCCCTCGCCCGTAATCTGAATGTTCGGGTGATCGAGCAGCGTGATGCGGTACTGCGCGCTGGCGTCTAACCCCGGCATGCGCAGCGGCATCATCAGGGTGTAATCCGGCATCGCGAGCTGGCTGACCAAAAACAGCCCCTGCGTCTTGTCTTCGCTCACTATACCCTGCGCCAGGGTGGTGGCGTCCGGCATATCCACGCGCCACTGGGTGCCGTGATGAATGACCTCGCGCCACCGCTTATACAGCGCGGCGTAATGTCGATAGCCTTCACGCTCCTGCGCGTCGACGGTGAGCGGATCCAGCTCCAGCCCCATGTGACCAAACAGCGCCGTCAGTCCGCGGAACTGAATGCTGTGCTGGCGGAAGGTAGCGTGACATTTATGATGACCGATATGCGCCCCCATCACCTCCGGCGGGAAGAAGTAGCTCATGCCGCGCTGGATAGTGTTGCGCTCCAGCGCGTCGTTATTGTCGGACGCCCAGAAGCGGTGGCAGCGGGTCAGCACTTCATAATCGATTCGCCCGCCGCCGGAGGAGCAGGATTCAAACTCAATGTGCGGGAAACGCTCGCCCAGCACGTCCAGCAGGCGATAAAACTGGCGCGTCTGGGCATCGGCGGCGGCTTTGCCCTTGTTCCCTGGCTGCACCAGCTCGCGGTTCATGTCCCATTTCACGTAGTCGACCGCGTGTTCGCCCAGCAGCCAGCTCATGCGCTCGACCAGATAATCAAAGGCCTGCGGAATATTAAGATTGAGCACCAGCTGATGTCGCCCGGTCGCCTGGGCGTAGCCCGGCAGCGCCAGCACCCAGTCAGGGTGCGCGCGGTACAGATCGGAATCCGGGTTAATCATCTCCGGCTCAACCCAGATACCAAACTCCATGCCGAGCTGTTTAACGTGATCGATTACCGGCTTAAGGCCGTTCGGGTATTTTTTCTCGTCCAGATACCAGTCGCCCAGCGCGGCGTGGTCGTCGTTGCGGCCTTTGAACCAGCCGTCGTCAATGATAAAGCGCTCCACGCCCAGCGCTGCGGCCTCGTCGGCCATGCGCATGATGTAGTCCGGATCGTGGTCGAAGTAGATCCCCTCCCAGGTGTTGAGATGCACCGGGCGCGGTTTATCTTCCGGGAAGCGGATAACGTTATCGCGCAGGTAGCGGTGGAACTGCTGGCTCATGCCATTCAGCCCGTGCGGGGAGTGGCTGGCATACAGGCGCGGCGTCCAGAGCGTTTCCCCCTCTTCAATCGCCATTTCACCCGGCAGGTAGAGCGCTTCGGCCTGCATATAGCGGCGGCCATCGGTTTTCACCTCTGCGCGCAGGCGGTGGTTGCCGCTCCAGCCCAGATGCACACCCCAGACGTCACCCTGCATTTCGCTGAACGATGGCGTACCGGCGATCAGCGCCGGGAAATGTTCGTGGGAGGTTTTACCCCGGCGGTTTTCAATCACAAAGCTGTCATGTTCAAGCATCACGCGGTGCGGCTGAAACTCCCTGATCCAGCGTCCGTGGAAGGCCATCACCTCCTGCGCGCGCTCGGCAATCGGGAGCGTCACGGCAAAGCGATCCACCTGCCACGCCTGCGTTTTCAGGTTGGTTAACCCATGGCGCACCACCAGTACGCCGCTGGCATCCAGCGTTAATTCACTGGTCAGGCGCAGGCCCGCCTGTTTATCTTCCGCCGTTACCGTCAGGGTTTGCCCCTGCTGTTGTACGCCTGTGGTGGTGAAGACAGGCGATCCGTCCAGCCCCTGACGATGCCCATCGATGCCGGGCGAACCAAACAGGCCGTGCCCCAGCTCTGCCATCAGCGTGACGGGGGAGTCGACGTCCAGCCTGCCGTTAGCAACCGGGCGCGCAATACTCAGGACATCCTGCGGCGAGAAGTGCTGAAGGTGCGGCCCCCAGTAGAGAATTTCGGCGAACGGGTGGGTTTTTAGCACCACGTCAACCGTATTGCTTTCAAGTCGAAAAATGGCATCTTGCATCGGACATCTCCTGTCATCGGGATGTCCTGAGTGTTGATCCGAAACGTTTCGGATATAAACCACAACGTTTCGGATCTGTGATCGAGTTTTGAGTTTTTGGTGTAATCAGGCCGTCTGGCCTGGGGAAAATTCCGGCTGCCAGAGCACCTGAAGCGTATCAATGTCGTCGCCGTTAATCAGCTGGCGCACCATATCGGCAATCTGTTTCCCGACACCCTGACGGGTAGACTGGATCACCGCCGCGACGTCGATATCGACAATGCTGTCCTGCGGTAAACCGTCATAGACCACCAGCGAGACGGCATTTTCACCGGTTAAGCGCCCCATCTGCGCCAGAGCCATCGCTGCGCCGTCGCCATGAGTGTTGCAGTCGGTAATGATGGCCGTGGGCGGCTGCGGCAGGGAGAGAAGTTCTTGCGTGGTGGCATACCCCACGCGGCGCGAAGGGGGCAAGGCGCGCAGCCATTCGCTGGAAAGACCGGCTTCCCGCAGCGCGTCCAGGAAGCCCTGGCGACGCTGGGTGATGAATGCCTGGTTGTTGCTTTCGCCCAGCAGCGCAATGCGCTGATGGCCTTTCTCGATCAGCCAGCGGGTGGCCTGATACGTACCGGCATAGTTGTCGAAATCGAACCACGCGTACGGCTGCGGCAGCTGGCTGCGGCCGAGCGCCAGGAACGGGAACCCGGCGGCCTGAAGCTGCTCAAGACGCGGATCGTGATCCAGCGTATGCGCCACTATCAGCGCATCCACGCGTCGGCTCTGCACCATGCGCATATAGCTGTGTTTGTCCGCCAGATCGTCGTCAGCGATGAGCAGCAGGTCAATCTCATGTCGCGCCAGTTCGTGGCTAATTTCGCCGACCATGTCCATAAAAACGCTGTTATTGAGCGGAACAGGATGCACCGGAAACACCAACCCGACGGCGTCGATTTTGCCCATCTTCAGGCGACGGGCAAAGGTATTTGGTCGGTAGCCACGGCGCTGGGCCTCCGCTTCCACGCGGGCGCGCGTCTCAGCAGAAACGTCGTCATATCCGTTGAGGGCGCGGCTGACGGTGGTAACAGACAGCCCCAGTTCTTTGGCAATGGCTTTAAGCGACATGATTTTCCGTATCTTCGTTAGTTTTGTTCCGCCACCAGCAGCGCGTGCGTATCTGGCTCCAGCGCCTTAAAGATATGCGGCTGGTCAGCGGGATAGCAAATGTAATCTCCCGGGCCGAGCTCTTCCGCCGCGTCGATCAGGCCGACCATCGCCCGCCCCTGGGTCACGATAATATGCTCAACCGACCCTGGCGGATGCGGCTGGGAAATACGGTCTGCCCCCGGCTGAGTCAGCAGCAGGTAGATATCACGACGCGCCCCCGGCGGACACGCCGCGAGCAAAATCGCCTCGTAGTTCGCCTGCCCGGCGACAACTTTTGTGCCCTCGCCGCGGCGGATCACCTGTGTGACGGGCTGCTGTGGCTCCAGTAATCGGGCAAACGGAATATCCAGCGCCACGCAAAGCGACCAGAGCGTTTCCAGGCTAGGGTTGCCGTTGCCAGACTCCAGTTGTGAAAGCGTGGATTTGGCGATCCCGGCACGGCGGGCGATCTCCGCCAGCGAAAGTCCGGTTCGCAGGCGTTCTCGCACCAGGCTTCTGGCGATTACGCTGATTGGCTGCGTCATAATAACGGCCTCATTCTCTCTATAACGAACGAATCGTTCGCCTTGTAAAACGTTTTTGATGCGTTCATTATAATGGAAATACGTTCGATATGGCTAAAATGGTATGAAGAATCACCTCTCTTGCCTGAAAGGCGACACGATAAAAGCGATCGTCTTGGTCTGCCTCGCGGTGGGCGTGGTCGGCATGTCCTACGGCTCGCTGGCGATGGCCTACGGCTTCCCGCTGTGGGTGCCGTTTGTCCTCTCCCTCACGGTGCTGGCAGGCGCATCCGAGTTTATGTTTATCGGCATCGTGGCGAGCGGCGGCAATCCGCTGGCGGCGGCCGCAGCCGGTTTACTGGTAAACGCGCGCCATGTGCCGTTCGGCGTGACGGTGCGTGACCTGGTGGGCAAGCGCGGCCTGAGCTTTCTGGGCTGTCATATCATGAACGATGAAAGCGTGGTGTTTGGCCTGTCGCAAAAAACCGCCGAGCAGCGTAAAGCGGCCTACTGGCTGTGCGGGTTAGGCGTGGCAATCATCTGGCCGCTGGGCGCGGTGCTGGGGGCGATGGTCGGCAAGCTACTGCCAGACCCGGAAACCATCGGGCTGGACGCGGTGTTCCCGGCGATCCTGCTGGCGTTAGTGGTGCCGGCATTTAAAAACCGTACCACGCTGATCCGCGCCTGTAGCGGCGCGGTGTTGTCGCTGGCCGCCGTACCGTTTGCGCCGGTTGGCCTGCCGGTGCTGCTCTCTTTGCTCGGCCTTGCCGCGAGGAAAAAATAATGGAAAACATGACGGTCTTTATTCTCGGCATCGCCATTCTTTCTGCCGGAACCTATCTGATGCGTCTCGGCGGGGCAAAACTCGGCAGCCGGCTGGCGCTTTCTGAACGGTCGCAGGCGCTGCTTTCAGATGCGGCTACCGTTTTGTTGTTCTCCGTCGCGCTGGCGACAACGTTTTATGAAGGGGACCATTTTGCCGGGATGGCGCGCGTGCTGGGGGTGGGGTTCGCGGTGTTTCTGGCCTGGCGCAAAATGCCGTTAATTGTGGTGATCGTCGCGGCGGCGGTGGTGACGGCGCTACTGCGTCTGGCGGGCATAAACTAAAAAAGCGCCCCAGGGGCGCTCTTTCGACGGTACTGCGAAATTATTTGTTCAGTTCAGCGGTCATGTGTACGCGGTTACCGGTGAATGCCTGAGTAATTTTGTAGGATGACGCGCCCGCTTCCTGAGCCTGTGCGGCGATTTTAGCTTCTGCACCGTCCAGCGTAGAGGCGGATGCGGTCACAGTCTGCGCAGCGAAAGAACCGAAAGATGTAGCCAGAGCGATTACTGCGACAAAAGTTTTGATGCTTTTCATGAGATAAACCCTTTCGTTAAGTTGTTTAGATAAGGCACCGTGCCTTGATGAGATAAATACTAGACCTCATCATGAACAACTAAAAGCGGAAGGATTTGCTATACTCATTCAAAATTACTGATTAACAATTAATCGCTGCGGATGGGTGTAAATTGTCGCCCTGCCTGGCTTGCAGAACCCCACCAGCGTCAGGTTGCAGCGCTCCGCCACTTCAACCGCCAGCGTGGTTGCCGCTGACACCGCAAACAAAATTTCCACGCCGCACATGGCGGATTTTTGCACCATCTCGTAGCTGGCGCGGCTGGAAACGAGCGCGGCCCCTTGCTGCCAGACGTTGTTTTCCCGAGCGCGACGGCCCAGCAGCTTATCCAGCGCGACGTGGCGGCCAACATCTTCATGCCCGCCTGCAATGCTCCCCGACGGCAATACCCACGCCGCCGCATGCGTACAACCGCTGAGCTGGCCGATGGGCTGAACGTCATTCAGGTGCTCAAGCGCCCGATCAAGATGCGCCAGATTGAACGTCTGGGTGAACGGCAGCGGGATAATGGGTTTGCCGATATCGTTAAGCTGTTCAACACCGCACACGCCGCAGCCGGTACGTCCGGCCAGCGCCCGGCGGCGCTCTTTCAGCCCCATAAAGCGGCGGCTGGAGAGTTCGATTTGCACTTCGAGACCGTTACAGGCCGGTACGACGTCCATGCCGTAGATCTCCTGCGGATGCGCAATGATGCCTTCCGAGAGGGAGAAACCGATGGCGAACAGCTCGAGATCTTTCGGCGAGGCCATCATCACCACATGCGAAATCCCGTTGTAAACCAGGGCAACGGGGACCTCTTCCGCCAGAAAATCCGGCGTGGCATGTGAAATGTGAGGCGGTCTGTGTACCGACAGTTCCACAATGCCCGCAGGCAGTGGCGACGCGTGGGTAGCACGGTTTTGTTTAAACACGACGGTATTCCTGAACAACCACGGAAGTGAGCCTGCTATTGCACCACAAACAGCGGACCTTACGCATAGTATGGATCAACTTTTCAGCATCCATTCTCCTACTCAATTCGGAGGGGTGCAACCGGTCATCTGCTACACACCCTTAACATCCGCAGAGAGAAATGTGATTGATATCACACTTTATAATCAATGCCGTGATAATACGTTCACTTTGTTTTAACGCCGTTGGAACAGGCGTACCGACATTGTGGTATTCTGGGCTTATCCCTCGGAGAAATGAGGGATTAACGCAAATTTTTCTCCTTTGCGGTTAATTCTCAACCGCAAAGTAAAACTACATAGCAATGTCGTAATGAACCAAGGAGTGACCCATGCAGGTCAGCAGAAGGCAGTTCTTTAAGATCTGCGCTGGCGGTATGGCAGGCACCACGGCGGCGGCACTGGGCTTTGCGCCCGGCGTAGCGCTGGCGGAAACTCGGCAGTATAAACTGCTGCGCACCCGCGAAACCCGTAACACCTGTACGTACTGCTCCGTCGGCTGTGGGCTGTTAATGTATAGCCTCGGCGACGGTGCGAAAAACGCCAAAGCATCTATTTTCCACATCGAAGGCGATCCGGATCATCCGGTCAACCGTGGTGCGCTGTGTCCGAAAGGGGCCGGTCTGGTAGATTTTATCCACTCTGAAAGCCGCCTGAAGTTTCCTGAGTACCGTGCTCCCGGCTCTGACAAATGGCAACAAATCAGCTGGGAAGAGGCGTTCGATCGCATCGCTAAGCTGATGAAAGAAGACCGCGATGCCAACTTTATTGCGAAGAATGCCGAAGGCACCACCGTTAACCGCTGGCTCTCCACCGGCATGCTGTGTGCTTCAGCGTCCAGTAACGAAACCGGCTATTTAACCCAGAAATTTACGCGCGCACTCGGTATGCTCGCGGTCGACAACCAGGCGCGTGTCTGACACGGACCAACGGTAGCAAGTCTTGCTCCAACATTTGGTCGCGGTGCGATGACCAACCACTGGGTCGACATCAAGAACGCCAACCTTATTGTGGTGATGGGCGGTAACGCCGCTGAAGCGCACCCTGTCGGGTTCCGCTGGGCGATGGAAGCCAAAATCCACAACGGCGCGAAGCTGATTGTGATCGATCCCCGCTTTACGCGTACAGCGTCAGTGGCGGATTTCTACACCCCTATTCGTTCAGGTACTGACATCACTTTCCTGTCAGGCGTATTGCTGTACCTGATGACCAACGAAAAATATAACCGCGAGTACACCGAAGCCTATACCAACGCCAGCCTGATCGTGCGTGAGGATTACCACTTCGAAGATGGCCTGTTCAGCGGTTATGACGCCGAAAAACGCAAATACGACAAAACCAGCTGGAACTACGAGCTGGACGAAAACGGCTTTGCGAAGCGCGACACCACCCTGCAACACCCGCGCTGCGTGTGGAACCTGCTGAAAGAGCACGTGTCCCGCTATACGCCAGAGGTTGTCGAAAACATCTGTGGGACGCCGAAGGCGGACTTCCTGAAGGTGTGCGAGCTTATCGCCGAAACCAGCGCCAAAGATAAAACCGCGTCGTTCCTGTATGCACTCGGCTGGACGCAGCACTCCATCGGCGCGCAGAACATCCGCACCATGGCGATGGTTCAGTTGCTGCTCGGCAACATGGGGATGGCAGGCGGCGGCGTTAACGCCCTGCGCGGTCACTCCAACATTCAGGGTCTGACCGACCTTGGCCTGCTGTCTCAGAGCCTGACGGGTTACATGAACCTGCCGAGCGAGAAACAGACCGACCTGCAAACCTATCTGACGGCCAGCACGCCAAAACCGCTGCTCGAAGGCCAGGTAAACTACTGGGGCAACTATCCGAAGTTCTTCGTCTCGCTGATGAAAGCTTTCTACGGCGACAAGGCGACGGCGGAAAACAGCTGGGGCTTTGACTGGCTGCCGAAGTGGGACAAAGGGTACGACGTCCTCCAGTACTTCGAAATGATGCACCAGGGCCAGGTCAACGGCTATATCTGCCAGGGCTTTAACCCGGTGGCGTCGTTCCCGAACAAGAACAAGGTTGTCGAGTCTCTGTCGAAACTGAAGTACCTGGTGACGATTGACCCGCTCAATACCGAAACCTCGACGTTCTGGCAGAACCACGGTGAGTCGAACGATGTCGACCCGTCGAAGATTCAGACCGAAGTGTTCCGTCTGCCGTCCACCTGCTTCGCGGAAGAGAACGGCTCTATCGTCAACTCTGGCCGCTGGTTGCAGTGGCACTGGAAAGGTGCGGACGCCCCGGGCATCGCCCTGAACGACGGCGAGATCCTGGCCGGTATCTTCTTACGCCTGCGTAAAATGTACGCGGCTGAAGGCGGCGCAACGCCTGAGCCGGTGCTGAACATGACCTGGAACTATTCGACGCCGGAAAACCCTGCGCCGGAAGAAGTGGCCATGGAGAGCAACGGTAAGGCGCTGGCGGACGTTATCGACCCGGCGACCGGCACCGTGCTGGCGAAGAAAGGCGATCAGCTCAGCACCTTCGCACACCTGCGTGACGACGGTACGACGTCAAGCGGCTGCTGGATTTTTGCCGGTAGCTGGACGCCGAAAGGCAACCAGATGGCCAACCGCGATAACGCCGACCCGTCGGGCCTCGGTAATACGCTGGGCTGGGCGTGGGCATGGCCGCTTAACCGCCGCATCCTCTATAACCGTGCCTCTGCTGACCCGCAGGGCAACCCGTGGGATCCGAAGCGTCAGCTACTCAAGTGGGACGGCGCGAAATGGGGCGGCGTGGATATTCCGGACTACAGCACTGCCGCACCAGGCAGCGATGTCGGGCCGTTTATCATGCAGCCTGAAGGGATGGGGCGCCTGTTTGCTATCGATAAGATGGCGGAAGGTCCGTTCCCGGAACACTATGAGCCGTTTGAGACGCCGCTGGGTACTAACCCGCTGCACCCGAACGTGGTCTCTAACCCGGCAGCCCGTATCTTCAAGGGCGATTTTGAAGCGCTGGGTAAAAAGGACAAGTTCCCGTATGTCGGCACCACCTACCGTCTGACCGAGCACTTCCACTACTGGACCAAGCACGCGCTGCTTAACGCCATCGCGCAGCCGGAACAGTTTGTGGAGATCGGCGAGAAGCTGGCGGGCAAGCTCGGCATCGCCCATGGCGATACCGTGAAGGTCTCCTCTAACCGCGGCTACATCAAAGCCAAGGCGGTGGTGACCAAGCGTATTCGCACGCTGAACGTTCATGGTCAGCAGGTGGATACCATCGGCATCCCAATTCACTGGGGTTATGAGGGCGTGGCGAAGAAAGGGTTCATTGCGAATACCCTGACGCCGTTCGTCGGTGATGCGAACACGCAGACGCCGGAGTTTAAGGCCTTCCTCGTGAACGTGGAAAAGGTGTAACGGAGACGACTTATGGCTTATCAATCTCAAGACATTATCCGTCGTTCCGCGACTAACGGTTTCACGCCCGCGCCTCAGGCGCGGGACCACCAGCAGGAAGTGGCGAAGCTTATCGACGTGACCACCTGTATCGGCTGTAAAGCCTGTCAGGTGGCTTGTTCAGAGTGGAACGACATCCGTGACGAAGTGGGTCACAACGTCGGGGTGTACGACAACCCGGCGGACCTGACCGCCAAGTCCTGGACGGTAATGCGTTTCTCGGAAGTGGAACAGAACGACAAACTGGAATGGCTTATCCGCAAAGACGGCTGTATGCACTGTGCGGATCCGGGCTGCCTGAAGGCGTGTCCGTCAGAAGGGGCTATCATTCAGTATGCCAACGGCATCGTCGACTTCCAGTCTGAGCAGTGTATTGGCTGCGGCTACTGCATCGCGGGCTGTCCGTTCGACGTGCCGCGCATGAACCCGGAAGACAACCGCGTCTACAAATGTACGCTGTGCGTTGACCGCGTAAATGTCGGTCAGGAGCCAGCCTGCGTGAAGACCTGCCCAACCGGCGCTATCCACTTTGGCTCTAAAGAGGATATGAAAACGCTGGCAGCAGAGCGCGTGGGCGAGCTGAAAACCCGTGGTTACGATAACGCGGGCCTGTACGATCCGGCCGGGGTTGGCGGTACGCACGTGATGTACGTGCTGCACCACGCCGACAAGCCGAATCTGTACCATGGCCTGCCGGAGAACCCGGAAATCAGCGCCACCGTGAAGTTCTGGAAAGGTATCTGGAAACCGCTGGCCGCGGTCGGTTTTGCGGCCACCTTTGCAGCGAGCATCTTCCACTACGTCGGCGTTGGTCCGAACCGCGCGGAAGAGGAAGACGATAACCTGCATGAAGAGAAAGACGAGGTGCGCAAATGAGAAAACGTGACACCATCGTGCGCTACACCGCGCCGGAACGCATCAACCACTGGGTCACCGCCTTCTGCTTCATGCTGGCGGCGATAAGCGGGCTGGGGTTCTTCTTCCCCTCCTTCAACTGGCTGATGCAGATACTGGGCACGCCGCAGCTGGCGCGCATCCTGCACCCGTTCGTGGGTGTGGTGATGTTTGCCTCGTTTATCATCATGTTTTTCCGCTACTGGCACCATAACCTAATCAATCGGGATGATATCTTTTGGGCGAAGAATATTCGTAAGATCGTCGTCAACGAGGAAGTGGGTGATACCGGGCGTTATAACTTCGGCCAGAAATGCGTATTCTGGGCGGCGATTATCTTCCTGGTCCTGTTGCTGGTGAGCGGCGTGATCATCTGGCGTCCGTACTTTGCGCCTGCTTTCTCAATCCCGGTGATCCGATTTGCGCTGATGCTGCATTCATTTGCCGCAGTGGCGTTAATTGTGGTTATCATGGTGCATATCTACGCCGCCCTTTGGGTGAAAGGCACCATTACCGCGATGGTGGAAGGATGGGTAACCAGTACATGGGCGAAGAAACATCACCCGCGCTGGTACCGTGAAGTCCGCCAGAAACAGGAAAAGTCATCTGAATGAGTATTCGCATAATCCCGCAAGATGAGCTGGGGTCGAGCGAGAAACGCACGGCGGATTATATTCCGCCGTTGTTGTTCCCCAGACTCAAGAACCTCTACAACCGCCGCGCAGAGCGTCTGCGCGAGCTGGCAGAGAACAACCCGCTGGGCGATTTTCTGCGTTTTGCCGCGCTGGTCGCCCATGCGCAGGAAGTGGTGCTATACGACCACCCGCTGCAAATGGATCTGACCGCACGCATCAAAGAAGCCAACGCGCAGGGCAAGCCGCCGCTGGACATTCACGTTCTGCCGCGCGACAAGCACTGGCATAAGCTGCTGCATTCGCTGATTGCCGAGCTGAAGCCCGAAATGAGCGGCACGGCGCTGGCGGTCATTGAGAACCTGGAAAAAGCCTCAGAGCAAGAGCTGGAAGAGATGGCGAGCGCGCTGTTTGCCTCCGACTTCTCGCTGGTGAGCAGCGATAAAGCGCCGTTCATCTGGGCTGCGCTGTCGCTCTACTGGGCGCAAATGGCGAGCCTGATCCCGGGTAAAGCCCGCGCTGAATATGGCGAAGCGCGCCAGTTTTGCCCGGTGTGCGGCTCAATGCCGGTCTCCAGCATGGTACAGATTGGTACGACGCAGGGGCTGCGCTACTTGCACTGCAACCTGTGTGAAACCGAGTGGCACGTGGTGCGCATCAAGTGCAGCAACTGCGAACAGACCCGCGATCTGAACTATTGGTCGCTGGAAAACGAAGACGCGGCGGTGAAAGCCGAAAGCTGCGGCGACTGCGGGACCTACCTGAAGATTCTGTATCAGGAAAAAGACCCGAAAGTCGAAGCGGTAGCCGACGATCTCGCCTCGCTGATCCTGGACGCGAAGATGGAGCAGGAGGGCTTTGCCCGTAGCTCGATCAACCCGTTCCTGTTCCCGGGGGAAGGGGAGTAATCTCCTGTGAGAATGCCGGGCGGCGCACGCTTGCCCGGCCTACAGGTGGTAAGGTGAAACGACCCCAGCAATACCCGAAAAGTCTTTCGTATTGCGCGAAATTAACGGACAGCTTCTGCTCTGAGCAGTAGCCAGAATAATGGCGTCAGGAAGCTTCATCCCGTGCTGTTCGCGAAGTAATACGCTTCTTTCAGCAATTTCCCTTGTTATATCAATAATTTCAAAGGCCTCCATCACGGCTGCCGTTTTTGCTTCTTGACCGTGCCTGCGAGCGCCCACCATTACTTCCATCCATGTGATGAGGCTAATGGCACGATGCGAAGCTGTGCGATCGATCGCATCCGCAGCCTCAACGTGGTTATTAAAAAGATCGATGAGGATATTGGTGTCAAACACAGCCATGTGCTCCATCATTACCACTCCTCACGCAGCTTGCGTTCGTACTCAAGCCCATCTTCCTGCTGATTTCCCCACAGGCCAAGCGCTTCGCGGATAACCGATGAATTCTGCTGGTCGAGATACAGTTCTATGGCTTCCCGCAGCAGTTCGGCGCGCGGCCGGTTGCGCAACTGCTTCAGGTTATCCAGTCGTTGAATCACGTCATCAGACAAATCGATCAGTATTCTGCCCATAGTAAGGTCCGCCAAAAGACTCATATATCACCTTAGTATATCATCTACGGTTAATTTTCAGGCAATATATCCATAATTAAGACATGGTTAAAGAACATTGTTAAGGCAGTCACTGATTTTGCGAGCCGCTTTCCAGGACATTTATATCTTCAAATTCCTCTGTTTTCATCTTTCGTAAACCAGGCTATAAAGCTGTATATAAATACAGCATGAGGACGTAACCATGGCGCTGGAAAAGGGAATTGATAAGCTTGTACAAGATTTTATTGCAGCAGGGCGGCCTTCCTCGCGAAAGCAGAATATAGATGAACGGAGAGCCGGGTATGTTGCCAGCACAGCTCTGGCCGGGGAGACAGAAACTCGTGTCCAGGTTGAAACGCTTGTTCTTGAGGAGATGACCTTTCGGCTATTTTCGCCTGTCAATGCCCCTGAAACGTTACCTTGTGCCCTCTACTATCATGGCGGTTGTTTTGTCAGCGGTGGGTTTGAAACCCATGATAATCAGCTTCGCCAACTGGCGTTTTACGGTAACTGTCGGGTCATTGCGGTTCAGTACAGACTCGCACCCGAGCATACCTTCCCCGCTGCGCATGACGATGCAGAGAGAGCGGCAGATCTTGTCTGGCAAAATGCAGAACAATTAGGTGTGGATAAAAACCGGATTACACTTTGTGGAGACAGTGCGGGAGGGCATCTTGCGCTGGTAACGTCATTGCGGCTTAAGGCCAAAGGGCTCTGGGATCCCGCGCAGCTCATTCTTATCTATCCCATGCTCGACGCTACGGCCAGTCTTGAAAGCTATACCCTCAATGGCATGGATTACGTGATTACTCGCGATACCCTTTTGAGCGGCTATGAAATGTATCTGGCTGGAGCCGACCGTTAGCATCCTGAAGTCAGTCCACTGTGGCGCAACGACTTTAGCGGTCTGCCGAAGGTCCATATTGTTACCGCTGAGTATGATCCGTTACGCGACGAAGGCGAGGCGCTTTATCAGCGCCTCACGGCGCAAGGCGTGAAGTGTACCGCTCAACAATGGCGGGGTGTAATTCACGGCTTCTTCCAGTTGGGTGGAATTAGCCAGTCAGCGCGAGACATTATGCGAGATATTGCCTGGCGCATTAACCATGCCGGGCGAGAGTGAGAAGGAGACTACTCCTCCTCGTTCCCACCCTCTTCATACGCGCCATACGGCTTCGCAGGCAGAACGATATAGGTGCCTTCAAACACCGCGCCTGGCGTTTCATCGCCGAACAGCTCAACCTGCATTTGTACGCGTGCTTTACGCCCACGCGCCAGACGGTCGAGATCGCCGCCCAGTGCACCCAGGTCAGCTACCGCGCTCGGCTTGCCGCTGATCGGCGCGCTGTAGCGGATATGGGCATCGGCCAGAATAATGGTGCCGCCGAGATGACGTTCGCGCAGCATCAGCCAGATCAGTCCCCAGCCGGTGAGCGTGGCGAGTGAAAACAGGCTACCGGCAAACAGGGTATGGTGTGGGTTCTGGTTGCCGGTTTCCGGCATGGTGGTAATAAATTTTTGCCCGGTATATTGCTGAATACGCACGCCCATTTTTTCACTGAGCGGAATGTGCTGATACCACGCCTGCTGGAGCTGCCCGCACCAGTCGGCACGATGGAGAATATCGTCCAGGGTGGCGATGGGTTTGATCATCAAAAAGTGACGAATCGGCGTAGTTTGCGGGGCGGTGATTTCCCCCTGATTCACGAAACCAAGCTTGGCAAAGAACTCAACGGCATCTTCACGGGCGCTACAGGTGACGCGCTTGACCCCTTCCTGACGGGCGACGGATTCCAGCGTCATGGCCATCAGCGTTCCAAGGCCTTTGTCCTGCACGGAGGGGTGAACGGCCATAAAGCGGATTGAAGCTTCGTTGTCGGCATTGATATACAAACGCCCCACGGCAACCAGATTGCCCTCTTCATCAACCACCATCTGGTGGTGCGCCATCGCGTCCCAGGCGTCGCGTTCAGACCCTTTAGGTTGATGCAGTGGCTTGCGCAGCATTTCCCAGCGGAAATGGTAATATACCTCTAACTCTTCTTCCGTTTGCGGTACTCGAAGGTGATACATAGCTGTACTCTCTCTTGTTACCCGCGGCCAGGCCGCCAGTTGGCTCATACCTGGAGCCAGAATGTGACGGGGCCATCGTTCACCAGCGAAACCTGCATATCCGCAGCGAATCGTCCGGTTTGTGTATTCATGTCCTGTTGGCGACAGCGCTCAACAAAGTACTCGTAAAGGGCTTCTGCGCGATCCGGTGCCGCGCCCTTCGAAAAACTCGGCCGCATGCCGCGTTCGGTATCCGCAGCCAGCGTAAACTGGGACACCACCAGCACGCTGCCGCCCGCCTGCTGAACGTTCAGGTTCATCTTGCCTTCCGCATCGCTGAAAATGCGGTAGCCCAGCACGCGCTCACACAAGCGGTTGGCTTTTTGTTCGTCGTCATCCTTTTCGACACCCAGGAGCACCAAAAGTCCTGGGCCGATTTCACCCGTCACCTCATCCGCCACGGTGACGCTGGCACGGGTTACGCGCTGAATCAATGCAATCATGGTTGGTCTGCTTCTTGTTGTTTTTCAGCTTCTGCTGCTTTTTTAAGTTCGCGGTAGACCCCGAGAGTGACAGTTATTTCGGCGCCAAGCAAGACGATGCACCACGTCCAGTAGACCCAGACAAACAAAATGGGGATCACCGCCAGTACGCCGTAAATCAGCTGATAAGAGGGGAACATGGTGATATAAAGCGCGAATCCTTTCTTGCCCAACTCAAAGAGCAACGCCGCGACCAGCGCACCCACCACGGCATCCCGGTTGGGTACGCGCGTAGTTGGCACCACGCTATAAAGCAGCCAGAACGAAAGCCACGATAAAATCAGCGGGAAGATGCGCAGCACGTTATCGATCACGCTGTTTAAATCGCTCGCCCAGCGCAGCGAAAGAAGGTAGGAGCTGATCGCCAGGCTCGCCCCCGCCAGCAAGGGGCCGAGGGTTAAAATCATCCAGTAGACGGCAAAGGAATAGACCTTTGGGCGGACTTTTTTGCTCCGCCAGATAGTGTTGAGCGCACTGTCGATGGAGTACATCAGCAGCAGCGCGGTAACAATAAGCCCACACGCCCCCACCGCCGTCATCTTGCTGGAGTTAGCGACAAACTGTTCAATGTAGTTCTGGATCACATCGCCGGTGGCAGGAATAAAGTTTGCGAAAACAAAATGGCGAAGCTGCATGCTCACATCGGCAAACATCGGAAACGCCGAAAAAAGCGCAAAAATTACCGCCACCAGCGGAACCAGCGAGAGCAAGGACACGTAAGCGAGATTGCCCGCCAGCGTGGTCATGTTGTCCTCATCAATGCGATGCCAGAGGAGTTTCAGCCACGCCCTCAGCGGGCGCGTGTGGTGATTGGCTTTTTGATGAACGGTTTTTAGCATAACTGCTTCGCAAAGTAGTTCGGTATCGTCTCTTTTCCGGTCACCAGAATGGAGGTGATACCTAACTGATTAGCCCCTTCTATATTATCGGCGTTGTCGTCAAAAAAGACCGCATCCGCTGCCGTGAATCCTTCTTCCTGCAATACCGCCTGATAGATGCGCGCCTCAGGTTTACGCATCCCCATCTCCTGGGAGAGATACACTTTATCTGCCGCCGCGTGAATTTCCGGGTATTCATCCGGCCAGAAGGTGGTATGCAGGCGGTTGGTATTAGACAGCACGACAACGCGATGCCCCTGCTCGCGCAGCTTGTGCATGATGTCGATCACTTCGGGGCGGATCGCGACAAATATGGCCTGCCAGCCGTGGGAAAATTGCTCGTAACTTAACGAGAGACCCATTTCCTGACAGAAACGCTCTGCGAACGCTTCGTCGCTGATCTCACCGCGCTCGTGCAAATGGAAAGTCTCACCCATCGCGAAATTCTGCTTTAACGTCGCCAGCGGAACACGGCTAAAATCGCTCCATGCGCCCAGCACCCGGTTAAAATCGATATCGACGATTACATTTCCTAAGTCAAAGATATAAAGCATGTTTATCTCCTTTCGCCGTGGAAAAGTAACTGTAGCGGGAAAGAGAAAGTTTAGCTATGCGCCAGATTCAGCTTAGAGAAAGGAAAGGCCCGAATCGCAATATCGGGCCATAAGACGATCAGCCAGCCTGCTGCTCTTCTCCGGAATTCACTTCGACAACCTCAACCTTGCTGGATTTTAGGTGACTTTGCAGCGCCGGGCCGGGCAGCTCATCGGTGAACAGCGCCGTCACCTGCGCCACGTTGCCAATTTCAACCGCCGCGGAGGCGTGGTATTTCGTATGATCGGCCGCCAGTAAAATGTGACGGGAGTGGGCAATCATGGTTTTCACCACGCTGGCTTCGTTAACGTCAAATTCCATCATCGCGCCGTCGTGCTCTATCGCCCCCACGCTGGTCACGAGGTAGTCCGCCCGGAAGCCAGACACAAACGCCGTTGCCGCAGGCCCGATAATGCCGCCGTTATGCGGGCGCAGCGTACCGCCAGGTACCATCACCTCAAAACGCGGGTTCTTATAAAGAATGTGCGCCACCCGCAGGCTGTTGGTGATGATGCGCAGATGATTATGATTAAGCAGTGCCCGGGCAACGTGCTCCACGGTCGTCCCGATAGTGATAAAGATGGTCGAGCCATCCGGGATATAGTCCGCAATCGCTTCGGCAATCGCCCGTTTCTCTTCGGTAAGCGAAACTTCACGCTGTTCGAACGCCGTATTGACCACGCTGGATGCCCTGCCCGCACCGCCGTGATGACGGGTGATCAGCCCCTGCTCGCTAAGCTTACGGATATCCCGGCGCACGGTTTGCGTCGACACATCCAGCAGCTGCGCCAGTTCATCAATGTTCATATAGCCGCGATCGGCAATCAGCGTCAGCAGCTGATCGTGACGCGGGTTGCCGGTCAGTTCGGTAAGGCTCATGGGCTGTCCTCTGAAAACCATCACGCCCCGCATTTTATACAAAAAGTGACAAAAAAGAGCGGGTTTGATCACAGTCGGGTATACCCGCGCGCCCGCCGGGCTTTGTGCATTTCAGTGCTGCGACGGCGCTGGCAAAACGCACGGCGTCTGCGGCGGGCAATTTCTGCCCCAGGCTGACCGCCAGCGCACCGTGGAACACGTCGCCCGCGCCGGTGGTATCAATGACGTTCACTTCAAAACCAGGCTGATGACATAGCGCGCCGTTTTCCAGCCAGAAACAGCCGTCTCGCCCCTGCGTGACATACACATGTCCATTTGTGAGCATTTGTGCTTTTTTTAATGCGTCTTCTGTTTCATCCAACTGCGTTAAACGCCGCAGTCCCGGCGCAGAGAAGGCCGCGTGATCGCTTAAGGCGATCAGCTCCGCGATATCCTGCGGGGTAACATCCGCATCCAGCAACGTCGGAACGCCCTGCTGACGGGCCAGGGTAAATGCCTGTTTTGCCCCGTCATGCCAGCGCACGTCGGCTAAGACAATGTCCCACTGAGAGAAGTCGATTTCATGCAGCCAGCCTGCCTCGGCGGGCAGATCGGGGCTGGGGTAGTTGGCAATCACTCTTTCCCCACCTGCATCCACCAGCACCGCCGATTGCGACGATCGGGCCCCCTTAACTACGCGCGTATAGCGGGTGTTCACCCCCAGGGATTCCAGCTCCGCAAGCAACCGTCTGCCGGTATCGTCGTCCCCCACCCGACCAATAAAATCCACTTCCGCGCCCAGTTTCGCGGCTGCCACTGCAGCCGTTGCCGCCGGGCCGCCGCCCACTTCCGTGTAGTCTTTTGCGACATATTTCCCACCTTCTTTTGGTAAATCCTCGAGATACCAGATGCGATCCAGCACGGTAATGCCGACACAAACGATGCGAGTCATGGTGATTCCTTCTGCGATTTCTGATGCCTTCATTTTAATTTCACCAAATGTTTAAAAAGTGACCCGTGTCAATTTTTTGACTATAAATTACAAATACGATCAAAAACAGACACCACAAACGCGCAAAAATTGACACGATGTGACAGGAGAGAGGCATGTCAGCAATCGCATTTATCGGCTTAGGACAGATGGGCGCGCCCATGGCGAAGAATCTGTTGAAACAGGGCCACCAGCTTAACGTTTTTGATGTGAACCCGCAGGCGGTTCAGGCGCTGGTAGAGAGCGGCGCCCGGGCGGCGGCAACGCCCGCACAGGCAGCAACGGATGCCGAATTCGTGATCACTATGCTGCCAAACGGCGACCTGGTGCGCAGCGTGCTGTTCGGCGAGCACGGCGTGTGCGAAGGATTATCCCGCGACGCGCTGGTCATTGATATGTCCACCATTCACCCGCTGCAAACCGACGCGCTGATCCGCGACATGGCAGAGCAAGGCTTCAGCCTGATGGACGTGCCCGTCGGGCGCACCTCTGATCATGCCATCGCCGGTACGCTACTCCTGCTGGCAGGCGGCACGGCAGAGCAGGTTGAGCGCGCCACCCCCGTCTTAATGGCGATGGGTAATGAACTGATTAACGCCGGCGGGCCGGGAATGGGCATCCGCGTGAAGCTCATCAATAACTACATGAGCATCGCCCTGAACGCCCTTTCCGCCGAGGCCGCCGTACTGTGCGAAGCGCTTGGCCTCTCCTTTGACGTGGCGCTCAAGGTGATGAGCGGCACACCTGCGGGCAAAGGCCACTTCACCACGTCATGGCCGAACAAGGTGCTGAAAGGGGATCTTTCACCCGCCTTCATGATCGACCTTGCGCATAAGGATCTGGGGATCGCCCTCGACGTGGCCAACCAGCTGCATGTCCCAATGCCGCTGGGCGCGGCTTCCCGCGAAGTTTACAACCAGGCACGCGCCGCCGGGCGCGGGCGCGAAGACTGGACAGCCATTCTTGAACAGGTTCGCGCATCTGCCGGGCTGAAAAAATCACACTGATACGAAAGGACTGAGGAATGACGATGTACACCCTGAAAGATATCACCCGACCTTCCGGCGGTTTTGCGATGCTGGCCGTGGATCAGCGCGAAGCGATGCGCCTGATGTTTGCGGCGGCAGGCGCGCCGGTACCGGTAACCGACCAGCACCTGACCGATTTTAAGGTCAACGCGGCAAAAATTCTGTCGCCGTACGCCTCTGCGATCCTCGTCGACCAGCAGTTCTGCTATCGCCAGATTGTCGAGCAGCGGGCCGTGGCCAAAAGCTGCGCGATGATTGTGGCAGCCGACGAGTTTATTCCGGGGAACGGTATTCCGGTCGACAGCGTGGTGATCGACAAGAGCATTGACGCGCAGGCGGTCAAACGCGACGGCGGCAAGGCGCTGAAGCTGCTGGTGCTGTGGCGCAGCGATGAAGATCCGCAGCAGCGCCTGGAGATGGTGAAAGCGTTCAATACGCTGTGCCACGATAACGGTCTGTTGAGCATTATCGAGCCGGTTGTGCGTCCACCGCGCCGCGGCGCCGCGTTTGACCGCGAGCAGGCGATTATCGATGCGGCCAAAGAGCTGGGCGACAGCGGTGCCGACCTCTACAAAGTGGAAATGCCGCTGTTTGGTAAGGGCACGCAGCAGGAGCTGCTGGCGGCCTCGCAGAAGCTGAACGAGAACATCGCCATGCCGTGGGTGATCCTCTCCTCCGGCGTGGACGATAAGTTATTCCCGCGCGCGGTGAGCGTGGCGATGCAGGCGGGGGCATCGGGCTTTTTAGCCGGTCGCGCCGTCTGGTCCTCTGTGATTGGCCTGCCGGACACCGAGCTGATGCTGCGTGATATTTCCGTACCAAAACTTCAGCGTCTGGGTGAGATCGTCGACGAAATGATGGCTCGCCGTTAAGAAAGGATCCGAACATGAAATGGTTTAATACCCTGAGCCATAACCGCTGGCTCGAACAAGAGACCGACCGCATTCTCGATTTCGGTAAAAACGCCGCCGTACCGACCGGCTTTGGGTGGCTGGGCAATAACGGGCAGGTGCGTAGCGATATGGGCACCCATCTGTGGATCACAGCCCGCATGCTGCACGTGTACGCGGTGGCGGCGAACATGGGCCGTCCCGGTGCGTATGCGCTGGTTGAGCACGGCATTAATGCCCTGAACGGTCCGCTGCGCGACAAACAGCACGGCGGCTGGTACGCCTGCGTAAACGATGAAGGCGTAATTGATGCCTCCAAGCAGGGCTATCAGCATTTCTTCGTCCTGCTGGGCGCGGCGAGCGCCGTCACCACTGGCCATCCGCAGGCACGCAAGTTGCTGGACGACGCCATCGAGGTGATTGAGCGCTACTTCTGGAGCGAACAGGAGCAGATGTGCCTGGAGTCCTGGGACGAAGCCTTCAGCAAAACGGAAGATTACCGCGGCGGTAACGCCAACATGCACGCCGTGGAAGCCTTCCTGATCGTTTATGACGTGACCCACGACCGCAAATGGCTCGACCGCGCCCTGCGCATCGCCTCGGTGATTATTCACGACGTGGCGCGCAAAGGGGAGTACCGCGTTAACGAGCATTTCGACACCAACTGGAACCCGATCCGCGACTACAACATCGATAACCCCGCCCACCGCTTTCGCGCCTACGGCGGCACGCCGGGGCACTGGATTGAGTGGGGTCGCCTGATGCTGCACCTGCGCGCCGCCCTGGAAGCGCGCTGTGAAACCCCGCCGGAATGGCTGCTGGAAGATGCGAAAGGCCTGTTCCACGCCACTATCCGCGACGCCTGGGCACCCGACGGGGCCGATGGATTTGTCTACTCCGTAGGCTGGGACGGCAAGCCAATCGTCCGCGAACGCGTGCGCTGGCCAATCGTCGAAGCGATGGGTACGGCTTACGCGCTCTACACCGTCACCGGTGAGGCGCAGTACGAAGCCTGGTATCAGAAGTGGTGGGATTACTGCATCAAGTACCTGATGGATTACGAAAACGGTTCATGGTGGCAGGAGCTGGACACCAATAACGAAGTGACCACCAAAGTCTGGGACGGCAAGCAGGATATTTACCATCTGCTGCACTGCCTGGTGATCCCCCGCCTGCCGCTGGCGCCGGGCTTAGCGCCTGCCGTAGCCGCCGGATTACTGGATAGCCTGGCCAAATAATAAAGACGGAGTTTTTATGCGTACCCTACACAATATTGACCTGAAAAATAACGAAAGTGGTTTTACCCTGCGCTGGCAGGACCGTCTGATTTTATCCCACTCTGCGGATGCCCCCTGCCTGTGGATCGGTGCAGGCGAAGCGGATATCGAGATGTTTCGCGGCAACTTCAGCATCAAAGACAAGCTCAACGAAAAGATTGCCCTGACGAACGCGACCGTTACGCAGCAAAGCGCGGGCTGGGCAATCCGCTTTACCCGCGGCGACGCGGTGAGCGCGACACTGCTGGTGGGCGTAGATGCTGAAGGCCGTCTGGAGCTGAAGCTGAAAAATGACGCCGCCAGCCATAACCGCATCTGGCTGCGGCTGGCAGCTCAGCCTGACGATCATATTTACGGCTGCGGCGAGCAGTTCTCGTATTTCGATCTGCGCGGCAAGCCGTTTCCGCTGTGGACCAGCGAGCAGGGCGTGGGCCGCAATAAGCAGACCTATGTCACCTGGCAGGCCGACTGCAAAGAGAACGCGGGCGGCGATTACTACTGGACCTTCTTCCCGCAGCCTACCTTCGTGAGCACCCAGAAGTACTACTGCCACGTGGATAACAGCTGTTATATGAACTTCGACTTCAGCGCGCCGGACTTCCACGAGCTGGCGTTCTGGGAAGATAACGCCACGCTGCGCTTCGAATGCGCAGAAACCTACGTCGATCTGCTGGAAAAACTGACCGGCCTGCTGGGGCGTCAGCCTGAACTGCCGGACTGGGTTTACGACGGCGTGACGCTGGGTATTCAGGGTGGCACCGAGGTGTGTCAGCAGAAGCTCGACGCCATGCGCGAGGGCGGCGTGAAAGTGAACGGCATCTGGGCGCAGGACTGGTCCGGCATCCGGATGACCTCCTTCGGCAAACGCGTGATGTGGAACTGGAAGTGGAACAGCGCGCTCTATCCGCAGCTTGATGAGCGGATTGCGCAGTGGAAACAGGAAGGCGTGCAGTTCCTCTCCTATATCAACCCGTACGTCGCCAGCGATAAAGATCTCTGCGAAGAGGCGGCGAAACGCGGCTATCTGACCAAAGATGTCGATGGCGAGGATTACCACGTTGAGTTCGGCGAATTCTACGCGGGCGTTATCGACCTGACCAACCCGGCAGCCTACGGCTGGTACAAAGAGGTCATCAAAAAGAACCTGATCGAACTGGGCTGCGGCGGCTGGATGGCCGATTTCGGGGAATATCTGCCGACCGATACCTTCCTGCACAACGGCGTTAGCGCGGAGATCATGCATAACGCCTGGCCTGCCCTGTGGGCGAAATGTAACTACGAAGCACTGGAGGAGACCGGCAAGCTCGGGGAGATCCTGTTCTTCATGCGCGCGGGCTACACCGGCAGCCAGAAGCACTCGGTGATGATGTGGGCGGGGGATCAGAACGTCGACTGGAGCCTGGACGACGGTCTGGCGTCCGTCGTACCGGCGGCGCTGTCTCTGGCGATGACCGGGCACGGGTTGCACCACAGCGACATTGGCGGCTATACGACGCTGTTCGAGATGAAGCGCAGCAAAGAGCTGCTGCTGCGCTGGTGCGATTTCAGCGCCTTTACGCCGATGATGCGTACCCACGAGGGCAATCGCCCTGGCGACAACTGGCAGTTCGACGGCGACGCGGAAACGATAGCCCACTTCGCGCGCATGACCACCGTGTTCACCACTCTGAAGCCGTACATCAAAGCTGCGGTTGCGCAGAACGCGAAAAGCGGTCTGCCGGTGATGCGTCCGCTGTTCCTGCACTACGAAGACGACGCGCGCGCCTACACGCTGAAATACCAGTACCTGTTTGGCCGCGATCTGCTGGTGGCCCCGGTTCATGAAGAGGGACGCCGCGACTGGTCGCTCTATCTGCCGCAGGACAGCTGGGTCAATGCGTGGACGGGGGAAACCTGCCAGGGCGGTGACGTGACCGTTGATGCCCCGCTCGGCAAACCGCCGGTCTTCTATCGCCAGCAAAGCGAATGGGCAGATCTGTTTAGCACCTTACGTCATATCTGATAAGGCTCGCCCGCGGGGAAACCTGCGGGCAGACGGAGAACAATAATGAGTCAACATACTTCTGACCCGGCAACCCTGCGCCTGCCGTTTAAAGAAAAACTCGCCTACGGGATGGGCGATCTCGGCTCTAACATCCTGCTGGATATCGGCACGCTGTATCTGCTGAAGTTCTACACCGACGTGCTGGGACTGCCCGGTACCTACGGGGGGATTATCTTCCTGATTGCGAAGTTTTTTACCGCCTTCACCGATATGGGCACCGGGATCATGCTCGACTCCCGGCGCAAGATTGGCCCGAAAGGGAAATTCCGCCCGTTCGTGCTGTATGCAGCCTTCCCTGTGACGCTGCTGGCGATTGCCAACTTCGTCGGCACACCGTTTGAGATGACCGGCAAAACGGTGATGGCAACGGTGCTGTTCATGCTGTACGGCCTGTTCTTCAGCATGATGAACTGCTCTTACGGCGCGATGGTGCCCGCCATTACCAAAAACCCGGACGAGCGAGCCTCGCTGGCGGCCTGGCGTCAGGGCGGCGCCACGCTCGGCCTGCTGCTCTGTACGGTGGGCTTTGTACCGGTGATGAACCTCATTGAGGGCAATGACCAGCTTGGCTACATCTTTGCCGCCACCCTCTTCTCGCTGTTCGGGTTGTTCTTTATGTGGTGGTGCTATAAGGGCGTAACCGAGCGTTACGTCGAGACGCAGCCTGCTAACCCGGCGCAGAAACCGGGGCTGTTGCAGTCGTTTCGCGCCATCGCCGGGAACCGTCCGCTGTTTATCCTGTGCATCGCTAACCTGTGCACGCTGGGTGCCTTTAACGTCAAACTCGCCATTCAGGTCTACTACACGCAGTACGTGCTGAACGACCCGATCCTGCTGTCGTACATGGGCTTCTTCAGCATGGGCTGTATTTTTATCGGCGTCTTTATGATGCCTGGCGCGGTGCGGCGCTTTGGTAAGAAAAAGGTCTATATCAGCGGGCTGGCAATTTGGGTGGCAGGCGATCTGCTTAACTACTTCTTCGGCGGCGGCTCGGTGAGCTTTGTGGCGTTCTCCTGCCTGGCGTTTTTCGGTTCCGCGTTCGTGAACAGCCTGAACTGGGCGCTGGTCTCCGATACCGTGGAGTACGGCGAGTGGCGCACCGGCGTACGCTCCGAGGGGACGGTCTATACCGGCTTTACCTTCTTCCGCAAGGTATCGCAGGCGCTGGCGGGCTTCTTCCCGGGGATCATGCTTACGCAGATTGGCTATGTGCCCAACGTGGTGCAATCCGCCGGCACGGTTGAAGGGCTGCGGCAGCTGATATTTATCTACCCGAGCCTGCTGGCGGTCATCACCATCGTGGCGATGGGCTGCTTCTACAACCTCAACGAGAAGATGTATGTGCGCATCGTGGAAGAAATTGAGCTGCGCAAACGTACGGCATAAATGACGTGATTGAGCGCCCTGCGGGGCGCTTTGAGGATCGACCATGACACACAATACTGATCCGTTAACCCTGAAATTGAGCCTGCGAGAGAAGTGCGCCTACGGGATGGGCGATTTTGGCTCGAACCTGATGCTGTGTATTGGCACGCTGTATCTGCTGAAGTTTTACACGGACGAGCTGGGCATGCCCGCATTCTACGGCGGCATCATTTTTCTGGTCGCCAAGTTCTTTACCGCGTTTACCGACATGCTGACCGGGGTGCTGCTGGACTCCCGGCGTAATATCGGCGCGCGGGGGAAATTCCGGCCATTCATTCTCTACGCCTCCGTCCCGGTGGCGCTGGTGGCCACGGCGCAGTTTATGGCCAACGACTTTAGCCTGACGGTGAAAACGGCCCTCGCCACCGTGCTCTTCATGATGTTTGGCCTCTGCTACAGCCTGATGAACTGCGCCTACGGTGCAATGGTTCCGGCCATCACCAAAAACCCGAACGAGCGCGCGCAGCTTGCGGCGTGGCGTCAGGGCGGCGCAACGGTAGGACTGTTGCTCTGCACCGTCGGCTTTATGCCGATTCAGGCGCTGTTCGTCAGCCAGCCCTCACTCGGCTATCTGGTGGCCGCGCTGGTGTTCGTCACCGGGGGGCTGTTCTGCATGTGGTGGTGCTACAGCGGGGTGAAAGAGCGCTACGTCGAGCTTACGCCCGATCACCATAAGCCCGGCATTCTGAAATCATTCTGCGCAATTTTCCGCAATCCGCCGCTGCTGGTGCTGTGCATCGCCAACCTCTGTACCCTCGCCGCGTTTAACATCAAGCTGGCGATTCAGGTCTATTACACCCAGTATGTGCTGAACGATCTGCATCTCCTGTCGTGGATGGGCTTTTTCAGCATGGGCTGCATTCTGATTGGCGTGTTTCTGGTGCCCGGTGCGGTAAAGCGCTTTGGCAAGAAACCGGTCTATCTGGGCGGGCTGGCGCTGTGGGCGGTGGGCGACGTGCTGAATTTCTTCTGGGGGACCAGCTCCCTGCTGTTTGTGCTCTTTTCCTGCATGGCCTTCTTCGGCACGGCGTTTGTGAACAGCCTGAACTGGGCGCTGGTGCCGGATACGGTTGATTACGGCGAGTGGAAAACCGGGATTCGCGCCGAAGGGTCGGTGTATACCGGCTATACCTTCTCGCGCAAAATCTCCGCGGCGCTCGCCGGTTTTCTGCCCGGTATCATGCTGACCCAGATTGGCTACGTTCCCCATGCCGTGCAGAGCGCGGGCACGCTGCTGGGTTTGCGTCAGCTGATTTTCCTCTGGCCGTGCGGCCTGGCGATCGTTGCTGCCGTGACCATGGGGCTGTTTTATAAACTCAACGAAGCGCGCTTCGCCTTTATTATCGAGGAGATTGGAAAACGGAAAAAACAGACAGCAAATACCCCTGAGATAACCACCAACAATAAAGCGTCAGCAGTCACTTTATAACTATAAATCCGGCCAATATGTCCTTCCTGTTAATCAGGAGGGAGGCCTTTCTGTACCTGATACATGGACAAATTATGAATAGAATCATCACCGTACTGATCGTGTCGTCTGTGTCCTGCCCGGTTTTTGCCGGGGCCTATGTCGAAACGCGCGAAGCGTACAATACGGCCTCTGAGCTGCACGAGGTGATCCTGCGTGCGGGCTATAACTTCGATATGGGCGCGGGGCTGATGTTCACCAACGCTTATAACGTGGGGAAATGGGACGAACTGAAGCACAGCTATAACGAAATCGAGGGTTGGTATCCGCTCTTCAAACCGACCGACAAACTCACCTTCCAGCCCGGCGGCTTGATCAATGACAGCAGCGCAGGATCGGGTGGAGCACTCTATTTAGATACTAACTATAAATTTACGGACTGGTTCAATCTGACGTTCCGCTATCGCTATAACCATAACAATTACGATACGCCGGACTATAACGGGCAGATGGATAAAAACGACACGCACGAATTCGCCAACTACTGGAATTTCAAAGTGACGGATGCGTTTTTCTACACCTTTGAGCCGCACTTTTTCCAGCGGGTGAATGATTACCACAGCAAAAATGGCAAAGATCATCACTGGGAAATTACCAACAAGTTCAGCTATAAAATCGACAGAAACTGGCTGCCGTATCTTGAGCTACAGTGGCTGGACCGATGGAATGATTACAACCGCGAGCAGTACCGGATTCGGTTAGGGTTACGTTATTCCTTCTAATAAAAAAGCCGCTGATCGCTCAGCGGCTTTTCGTTGCCAGGTGGCGCTTACGCTTTACCCGGCCTACGGCATAACCGAATTACTCTTCTTTCGCACCGCGCATAGCACGTTTACGATCGTTCTCGGTCAGGTGACGTTTACGGATACGAATTGACTGAGGCGTCACTTCTACCAGTTCGTCATCATCGATGAATTCCAGAGCCTGCTCCAGCGTCATCTTGATCGGTGGAACCAGAACCGTCGCTTCGTCAGTACCGGACGCACGCATGTTGGTCAGTTTCTTACCGGTCAGGCAGTTTACCGTCAGGTCGTTAGAACGGCTGTGAATACCGATGATCTGGCCTTCGTAAACTTCAGCACCGTGACCCAGGAACAGCTTACCGCGATCCTGCAGACCGAACAGCGCAAACGCAACCGCTTTACCCTGACCGTTGGAGATCAGTACGCCGTTGTTACGCTGGCCCACTTCGCCCGGACGGATGTCGTCATAGTGGCTGAAGGTGGAGTACAGCAGGCCGGTACCGGAGGTCATGGTCATGAACTCAGAACGGAAGCCGATCAGGCCACGGCTTGGGATCACGTAGTCGAGACGTACGCGGCCTTTGCCATCTGGATTCATGTTTTTCAGGTCGCCTTTACGCTCACCCAGTGCCTGCATGACAGAACCCTGATGCTGCTCTTCAACGTCCAGCGTTACGTTTTCGAATGGCTCTTGTTTACGGCCATCGATTTCGCGGAAGATAACTTTCGGACGGGATACCGCCATCTCGAAACCTTCACGACGCATGTTCTCAATCAGAACAGACAGGTGCAGCTCACCACGACCGGAAACGCGGAATGCATCAGCGTCTTCGGTTTCTTCAACGCGCAGCGCAACGTTGTGCACCAGCTCTTTGTTCAGGCGGTCAAGGATCTGACGAGAGGTAACGAACTTACCTTCTTTACCACAGAACGGAGAGGTGTTGACGTTGAAGAACATGGATACGGTTGGTTCATCAACGGACAGGGCTGGCAGCGCTTCGACGTTCTGCGGATCGCAGATGGTGTCGGAGATGTTCAGTTCACCCAGACCGGTAATAGCGATGATGTCGCCCGCTTCAGCGATGTCGCTCTCGATACGCTCAAGACCCAGGTGAGTCAGAACTTTACCGACTTTACCGTTACGGGTTTTGCCTTCGCTATCGATGATAGTGACCTGCTGGTTAGGTTTCACTTTACCGCGCTTGATACGACCAATGCCGATTACGCCAACATAGTTGTTGTAGTCGAGCTGGGAGATCTGCATTTGCAGGGTGCCTTCCAGGTCAACGTTTGGCGCAGGAACGCGGTCAACAATCGTCTGGTACAGCGGAGTCATGTCTTCCGCCATGTCTTCGTGATCCAGACCGGCGATACCGTTCAGCGCAGACGCATAAACGATAGGGAAGTCCAGCTGTTCGTCAGTCGCGTCGAGGTTAACGAACAGGTCGAAGACCTGGTCAACAACCCAGTCAGGACGCGCGCCAGGACGGTCAACCTTGTTGATCACAACGATAGGTTTCAGGCCGTGGGCAAATGCTTTTTTGGTCACGAAGCGCGTTTGCGGCATAGGGCCATCAAATGCGTCAACCACCAGCAGCACGGAATCCACCATGGACATCACGCGCTCAACTTCACCACCGAAGTCGGCGTGCCCTGGGGTATCAACGATGTTGATACGGTAGTCATTCCATTTGATAGCGGTGTTTTTGGCGAGGATGGTAATCCCACGCTCTTTCTCCAAATCGTTGGAGTCCATCACACGCTCTTGAGTTTCGGCACGAGCATCAAACGTACCGGACTGCTGTAGCAGCTTGTCAACCAGGGTAGTTTTACCATGGTCGACGTGCGCGATGATGGCGATATTACGCAATTTTTCGATCACAACTTTGCCTCAGGCATTTAGAAATAGCGCGTTATTGTACACGGATTAATCGCACTACAAAACAGGATCACAAACATCCCCCGCAAACAAGTATTGCAGAGATGCTTTGTGATCGCTTTCACGGAGCGGTAAAAGGGCACTTTAACGTAAATTGCACCAATATGGTGCTCAATGTTCACACTGAAGCACTATAATGGTGCAACGAATCCAATGTGGTGCAGCCCTTCTGCACTATGGTGCGCATGATAACGCCTTTTTGGGGTGTTTTAAAAGTTGGCACAGATTTCGCTTTACAGAAATACAGTAAAAATATGGCAGCCCAGCCGATTTGAAGACCTCGTTACCACGACGACAATGACCAATCTGGAGAGTTAAGTATGTCCGCTGAACACGTTTTGACGATGCTGAACGAACATGAAGTGAAGTTTGTTGATCTGCGCTTCACCGATACCAAAGGTAAAGAACAGCACGTCACGATCCCTGCTCATCAGGTGAACGCCGAATTCTTTGAAGAAGGCAAAATGTTTGACGGCTCCTCCATTGGCGGCTGGAAAGGCATTAACGAATCCGACATGGTTCTGATGCCAGATGCAACCACTGCGCTCATTGACCCGTTCTACGAAGAACCTACGCTGATCATCCGCTGCGATATCCTGGAACCTGGCACGCTGCAAGGCTATGACCGTGACCCACGCTCCATCGCAAAACGCGCTGAAGAGTACCTGCGTTCTACCGGTATTGCAGACACCGTTCTGTTCGGTCCAGAGCCAGAGTTCTTCCTGTTCGACGACATCCGTTTTGGTGCTTCCATTTCTGGCTCCCACGTCGCTATCGATGACATCGAAGGCGCATGGAACTCTTCCACCAAGTACGAAGGTGGTAACAAAGGTCACCGTCCGGGCGTGAAAGGCGGTTACTTCCCGGTTCCTCCGGTCGATTCTTCACAGGACATCCGTTCTACCATGTGTCTGATCATGGAAGAGATGGGCCTGGTTGTTGAAGCGCACCACCACGAAGTGGCAACGGCTGGCCAGAACGAGATCGCTACCCGCTTCAACACCATGACCAAAAAAGCGGATGAGATTCAGATCTACAAATACGTTGTACACAACGTTGCGCACCGTTTCGGTAAAACCGCGACCTTCATGCCAAAACCCATGTTTGGCGACAACGGTTCCGGCATGCACTGCCACATGTCCCTGTCCAAGAACGGCACTAACCTGTTCTCTGGCGACAAGTACGCGGGTCTGTCCGAGCAGGCGCTGCACTACATCGGTGGTGTTATCAAACACGCTAAAGCGATCAACGCCCTGGCGAACCCAACCACTAACTCCTACAAGCGTCTGGTCCCTGGCTACGAAGCACCAGTAATGCTGGCGTACTCTGCCCGTAACCGTTCTGCTTCTATCCGTATCCCGGTGGTTGCGTCTCCGAAAGCGCGTCGTATCGAAGTGCGCTTCCCGGACCCGGCGGCTAACCCATACCTGTGCTTCGCAGCACTGCTGATGGCCGGTCTGGACGGTATCAAGAACAAGATCCACCCGGGCGAAGCCATGGACAAAAACCTGTACGACCTGCCGCCAGAAGAAGCGAAAGAGATCCCACAGGTTGCCGGCTCTCTGGAAGAAGCCCTCCAGGCGCTGGACGCAGACCGCGAGTTCCTGACCGCTGGCGGCGTGTTCACCGATGAAGCTATCGACGCTTACATCGCGCTGCGTACCGAAGAAAACGACCGCGTTCGCATGACGCCGCACCCGGTTGAGTTCGAACTGTACTACAGCGTTTAATTGATTTGTTTTACCCGGCGCATACGCGTCGGGAGTCGTTGCCGTGGAAACTTTAGCCCATCTTCGGATGGGCTTTTTTCTCCACCAACAACCTGATCTCACGCGCTTTTTACCTCTAAAACGCTATACTGCACTAAAATAGTGCAACGACTCCAGGAGACTGCTGAATGGCAACTGGCACGCTGCCCGATGCTGGGCAGATCCTCAATTCTTTAATTAACAGTATTTTGCTGGTCGACGACGAGCTGGCGGTGCATTACGCCAACCCGGCGGCGCAGCAGCTGCTCGCCCAAAGCGCCCGTAAACTATTTGGCACGCCGCTGCCAGAACTGCTGAGCTATTTCTCGCTGAATATTGGCCTGATGCAGGAGAGTTTACAGGCGGGTCAGGGCTTCACCGATAACGAAGTGACGCTGGTGATTGACGGACGCTCGCATATTTTGTCCCTCACCGCACAGCGTCTGCCAGATGGCATGATTCTGCTGGAAATGGCGCCGATGGATAACCAGCGTCGTCTCAGCCAGGAGCAGCTTCAGCATGCGCAGCAGATTGCGGCGCGCGACCTGGTGCGCGGGCTGGCCCATGAGATCAAAAACCCGCTGGGCGGCTTACGCGGCGCGGCACAGCTTCTGACCAAAGCGCTGCCTGACCCTGCCCTGGCGGAGTATACCAACGTCATTATTGAGCAGGCGGACCGTCTGCGTAATCTGGTCGATCGCCTGCTCGGGCCGCAGCAGCCAGGGATGCACGTTTCAGAAAGCATTCACAAGGTCGCGGAGCGGGTGGTGAAACTCGTCTCGATGGAGCTGCCGGATAACGTCACGCTGGTGCGTGACTATGACCCAAGCCTGCCGGAGCTGGCGCACGATCCGGACCAGATTGAACAGGTGCTGTTGAACATTGTGCGTAACGCGTTGCAGGCGCTGGGCCCTGAGGGTGGCGAAATTATTCTGCGTACCCGCACCGCGTTCCAGCTGACGCTGCACGGCGTACGTTATCGTCTGGCAGCACGTATTGATGTGGAAGATAACGGACCGGGGATCCCGCCGCATCTCCAGGACACCCTGTTCTACCCGATGGTCAGCGGTCGCGAAGGCGGCACCGGGCTGGGGTTATCCATAGCCCGAAATTTGATTGACCAACACTCCGGCAAAATTGAATTTACCAGTTGGCCGGGACATACCGAGTTTTCGGTTTTCCTGCCGATTAAAAAATAAAGGTGACGTTTATGCAACGAGGGATAGTCTGGGTAGTCGATGACGATAGCTCCATCCGTTGGGTGCTTGAACGCGCGCTCACAGGAGCGGGATTAAGCTGCACGACGTTTGAGAGTGGCAGCGAGGTGCTCGACGCACTCACCACCAAAACGCCGGACGTTCTGCTCTCGGATATTCGCATGCCGGGAATGGACGGACTGGCGCTCTTAAAGCAGATCAAACAGCGCCACCCTATGCTTCCGGTCATCATAATGACCGCCCACTCCGACCTGGATGCTGCCGTCAGCGCGTACCAGCAGGGCGCGTTTGATTACCTGCCAAAACCGTTTGATATCGACGAAGCCGTTGCGCTGGTTGAGCGCGCTATCAGCCACTATCAGGAGCAACAGCAGCCCCGCAATGCCCCCGACTTTGGACCAACGACGGACATCATCGGTGAAGCGCCAGCCATGCAGGACGTGTTTCGCATCATCGGGCGTCTGTCGCGTTCGTCTATCAGCGTCTTGATTAACGGTGAATCAGGGACCGGTAAAGAGTTGGTCGCACACGCCCTGCATCGCCACAGCCCGCGGGCGAAAGCCCCCTTTATCGCCCTGAACATGGCAGCGATCCCTAAGGATTTAATTGAATCTGAGCTGTTCGGCCACGAAAAAGGGGCATTTACCGGAGCCAATACCATTCGTCAGGGACGCTTTGAACAGGCTGACGGCGGCACGCTTTTCCTGGATGAAATCGGCGATATGCCGCTGGATGTACAGACCCGACTGTTGCGCGTGCTGGCAGATGGACAGTTTTACCGCGTGGGCGGGTATGCGCCGGTGAAGGTGGACGTACGCATTATCGCCGCGACGCACCAGAACCTGGAGCTGCGCGTACAGGAGGGGAAATTCCGTGAGGATTTATTCCATCGTCTGAACGTGATCCGCGTCCACCTGCCGCCGCTGCGCGAGCGTCGGGAAGATATCCCGCGTCTGGCGCGCCATTTCCTGCAGGTGGCGGCCCGCGAGCTGGGCGTGGAAGCCAAGCAGCTTCATCCGGAAACGGATGCCGCCCTCACCCGTCTGGCGTGGCCGGGCAACGTGCGTCAGCTGGAAAACACCTGTCGCTGGCTGACGGTGATGGCCGCCGGCCAGGAAGTGCTGATTCAGGATTTACCGGCAGAACTGTTTGAAGCCACCGTGCCCGAGAGCACCGCAGGACATACGCTGCCGGACAGCTGGGCAACGCTGCTGGCGCAGTGGGCAGATCGCGCGCTGCGTTCCGGTCATCAAAACTTGCTTTCTGAAGCACAGCCTGAAATGGAGCGCACGCTGTTGACCACCGCGCTTCGTCATACCCAGGGCCACAAACAGGAAGCGGCTCGCCTGTTGGGATGGGGTCGAAACACCCTGACGCGCAAGCTGAAAGAGCTGGGAATGGAGTGATCTTACTCCGCTGTGTAAAGGTTACTAATTGAGCGCAAAGTGCCGTTATTTTGCGCTTTACTGTTCCGATGAGTTTTGTATGATCGTGCCCGGAAACTGGGGGGAGCATCATGCTGGAATCATTAGTGACCTTACTTTCGAGCGGTGCAGCAGAAAGCCACACGCCACAAACTGCCGTTGCGGCGGTATTGTGTGCGGCACTGGTTGGGCTGTTTAGCTAACGAGCTGACGATGAAAAGCCGGGTGGCGGCTTCGCCTTACCCGGCCTACATAAGTGCGAGTTGTAGGCCGGGTAAGCGAAGCGCCTCCCGGCATTGCAACTTAAATCACGCGCGAGAACTGCTGTAAACGCGCTTTCTGGCGCAGATAGGCATCGAAGCACATGCAGATATTACGAATCAACAGACGCCCCTTCGGCGTGACGACCACCGCGCTCTCCGACACATCCACCAGCCCGTCCTTCGCCAGCGGCGCAAGAAGCTTCAGGTCTTCGGCAAAGTAATCGCTGAATTGCAGATCCCATTGCGACTCCACCTCGCGGAATTCGAGACGGAAGTTGCAGATAAGCGCCTTAATCACATCACGACGGATGCAGTCGTCGCGCGTTAACGCAATGCCGCGCCACAGCGCGTTGCCCGTTTCATCAACTTGCTGGTAATACAGCTTCAGCTCTTTTTGGTTCTGGGCGTAGCAGTCGCCAATCATGCTGATAGCGGAGACACCCATTCCGAGCAGATCGGTATCTCCCTGGGTGGTGTATCCCTGGAAGTTACGGTGGAGAACACCTTCGCGCTGGGCAATCGCCAGTTCGTCGTCAGGGCGGGCAAAGTGATCCATCCCGATAAACTGATAGCCGGTTTCGGTCAGCGAGGCGATGGTCTCCTGCAAAATGTCCAGCTTCTGCTGGGCGGAAGGCAGATCCGCATCTTTGATTTTGCGCTGCGCGGCGAACAGCGTCGGCAGGTGCGCATAGTTAAAGACGCTCAGACGGTCCGGGTTGAGCTCAGCCACGCGTTTAAGCGTGTAGGCGAAGCTCTCCGGCGTCTGCTTCGGCAGGCCGTAAATCAGGTCTATATTCGTTGAGGTAAAGCCGATCTCACGCGCATGGTTGAGTAAGGCAAAGATAAACGCTTCGTCCTGCTCCCGGTTGACCAGGCGCTGCACTTCTTTGTTGAAGTCCTGTACGCCCATACTCAGGCGGTTGAAGCCTTCGGCGCGTAAATGATCCAGCACATCCAGCTCGATTTCACGCGGATCGACCTCGATCGAAATTTCAGCGTCGTCGTTAAAACTGAAACTGCCGCGCAGAAGCGCCATCAGGCGGCTGATCTGCGCTTTGTTCAGATAAGTTGGCGTACCGCCGCCCCAGTGAAGCTGGCTGACGTGACGGCCTTTAAACAGCGGTGCGCGGTGCAGAATTTCCTGTTCAAGCGCATCGAGGTATTGATCGGCTTTGTGCTGCTGGCGGGTAACGATCTTATTGCAGCCGCAGAAGTAGCAGAGCTTGTGGCAGAACGGAATATGGACGTAGAGCGACAGCGGGCGCTCGGGATAGCGCGCCACAGCTTGCTGAAAATCCGCCTCGCCGAAAGCGTCAGAAAACTCCAGCGCGGTGGGGTATGAGGTATAACGCGGCCCGGAATAGTTATATTTCTGGATCAGGGCCAAATCCCAGTCGATAGATGGTACAGACATGCTCACTCCTTCCGTTGGTGTCGCGTTCGTATACGGCGGCCCGTTCTGGTCCCGTTGCGGGCCATCATTCGGGTGCGCAGCCACTTCTGTCGCCGCGACAACCGCCGTAGTTTAACGAATAACCACACCAGATAACATATAACCGGAAGGGTTATAAGCAGGACGAGTGTACCTGCCGGGTGCAAATGTTAGTTTCCACCTTTCAGCAGACGCATCATATCTTCCTGCTTTTCGTCTTCCTCTTCGTCTTCTTCATCATCGTAGGACAGACCCAGCTTCTGCATCAGTTCATCAATGCGATCCAGTTTGGCATCTACCCAGGACTGCTCTTCAGCGGTCAGGGTTTCACCCTCTTCAAGACGTTCCAGCAGCGCATCCAGGCGCTCATCGTTCTCCAGCATATCCAGCTCAGCCTGCGGTGAAAGCATAGGTTTCTCGCTCTTTGGTTTGTGCTGCTTAGTGACCGGCGTGTCTGTCACGCCCAGTGGAATGGGAGTTTTACTGCCGATACGAGGATCTTTCTGCTGTTTGCCTTTTGCAGAAGCGCCTGCGGCACCGCCACCGTTAGCACGGCTACCCGCAGTATGGCCACGATGCTTTTTATCGCGTTTGCGATCGCGCGCTTCCTGATTCAGTTCTTCGCGCGTTTTGCGGCGTGCTTTTGCAGGGCGTTTCGCGCCCGCAGCGGAGGTCGGTTTTTTCATGATGTTTTATCTTTAAGTCGTTTTCTTCAGTATAGAATTGCGGCGAAATCTAGCAGAAAGCAAGCAAAGAAAAAAGGCGACAGAGCAATCTGTCGCCTTTTTTCCTGACTCACAACCCTTAACGGGTCAGACATTCCCTGTTTGCCTTCAACAAACCCTGTTTATCCCTTGGCTACTACCGTCCGTGATACGGTTCCGTTTCCTGTTAAAAACGCCTCCAGGCGCCGGTCGTCCTGACAATCCTGAGTCTTCGCCTCCTGGCGCTCCTGACCCTTATCCTTAAGTCGTTTTCCTGCTGGCATCCTCGCCTTGACGCACACTTTACCTTGTTCTCTTAAACTAACAAGCAACGAAAAGGTACTAAACCGGATTTTCAGATAATTACTCATTAATAACTCTTTGAATTTTAATCTTTTGAGTTTTTTAGTGCCTGCGATTTCTCTCAAATTTCTCATACGTTTAAGGGCAGATCTCTTACATTCCGTAGGGCTTTCACTTACACGTCAATGACGAAGGGAAAAGCCTTTTGCCCGCATTCAGGTATAATCCCCCGCAGATTACGATTTTT
The DNA here is from genome assembly GCF_049236925.1 of Enterobacter cloacae complex sp. SYL003. Lineage (NCBI taxonomy): Bacteria > Pseudomonadati > Pseudomonadota > Gammaproteobacteria > Enterobacterales > Enterobacteriaceae > Enterobacter > Enterobacter cloacae complex sp. SYL003. The sequence continues at coordinate 103,451 of NZ_JBMKJK010000016.1, forward strand.
GGAGACGACCACGTGACTACCTGGAACTACCAACAGACGCATTTTGTCACCAGTGCGCCCGATATTCGCCACCTGCCCTCAGACACAGGGATTGAAGTGGCATTTGCTGGCCGCTCCAATGCGGGAAAATCCAGCGCCCTGAATACGCTGACCAATCAGAAAAACCTGGCGCGTACCTCAAAAACACCTGGCCGTACTCAGCTGATTAACCTGTTTGAAGTGGCTGAAGGCAAACGCCTGGTCGATTTACCGGGCTACGGTTACGCGCAGGTACCGGAAGAGATGAAGATCAAATGGCAGCGTGCGCTGGGTGAATACCTGGAAAAACGCATGTGTCTGAAAGGTCTGGTGGTGCTGATGGATATTCGACACCCGCTAAAAGATCTCGACCAGCAGATGATTGACTGGGCGGTGGCAAGCGATATTGCGGTGCTGGTGCTGCTGACAAAAGCGGATAAGCTGGCGAGCGGCGCGCGCAAGGCGCAGGTGAACAAGGTGCGTGAAGCGGTGCTGGCATTCAACGGTGATGTACAGGTTGAACCGTTCTCCTCGCTGAAAAAGCAGGGTGTGGACAAACTGCGACAGAAGCTAGACAGCTGGTTTAACGATCTGGAACCGGCGACAGAAGCGGAAGCAGAGTAACAACAGGCGCGGCGATGACCGCGTTTTTTTCGCCCGAAACTTTCCTTCCCGCAATAAAAAACGCCCCAGTCATTACTGACTGGGGCGGCTAAAATATTCAGCCAAATCCGATTACGTGAAGTAAAAGGTCTGAAAGATAGAACATCTTACCTCTGTACCCTACGTCGTTAACTCTACTCTTTTTTTGTCTCTTGAAAAAGCACTTTTTGTAGTTTTTTTTCATTCTTTACATAGGGAATTCTAATGATCGTCACAAAACGCGCGTACTTATGTTGCTTACTTACATAAAACGCGCGTTATTCCGATAACGCTTAGTGAGCCTGATCCCAGTTTTCGCCGCTACCCACTTCCACCAGCAACGGAACGTCCAGCTTCATGCTGTTTTCCATCAGTTCATGGATCTTCTGAGAGACCTCTTCCAGGTCGTCTTTATGGACTTCAAATACCAGTTCATCGTGTACCTGCATGATCATTTTCACGCGCGGTTTCTCTTTTTCCAGCCAGGCATCAACGGCGATCATCGCGCGTTTGATGATGTCTGCCGCAGTGCCCTGCATCGGGGCATTGATAGCAGCACGTTCAGCGCCAGCACGGCGCGCGGCGTTGCTGGATTTGATGTCCGGAAGGTAAAGACGGCGGCCATCCAGCGTTTCAACGTAGCCTTTCTCTTTCGCCTGCGCGCGGGTACGCTCCATATATTCCAGCACGCCCGGATAGCGCTCAAAGTAGAGATCCATATACTTCTGCGACTCTTTACGCGGAATGTTGAGCTGGCGTGATAGGCCAAATGCGCTCATGCCGTAAATAAGGCCAAAGTTAATCGCTTTTGCGCTACGACGCTGTTCGTTTGTCACGCTGTCCAGCGGCAGGCCAAACACTTCGGCAGCTGTCGCCCGGTGGATATCCTTCCCTTCGGCAAATGCCGTCAGCAGGCCTTTGTCACGCGACAGGTGCGCCATAATACGCAGTTCGATTTGCGAGTAGTCTGCTGAGACAATCAGATAATCCTCTGGGGCAATGAAAGCCTGGCGTATACGGCGGCCCTCTTCATTACGCACCGGAATGTTTTGCAGGTTAGGATCGGTTGACGAAAGTCGCCCGGTCGCCGCCACAGCCTGGTGATAGGAGGTGTGCACGCGGCCCGTTTTCGGGTTAATCATCAACGGCAGTTTGTCGGTATAGGTCGATTTCAGCTTCGCCAGACCACGGTACTGCAGGATAACTTTTGGCAGCGGATAGTCCAGCGCCAGCTCTTCCAGCACCTCTTCAGAGGTTGAAGGCGCGCCGCCCGGCGTTTTCTTCAGCGGTTTGATACCCTGCTTTTCAAACAGGATGGTTTGCAGCTGTTTCGGTGACGACAGGTTAAATGCCTCTCCAGCAAGCTCATGCGCTTTCTGTTCAAGCTCGGTCAGGCGCTGCGCCAGCTCGCCAGAGTGATTATGCAGCACCGTTGGGTCGATTTTGACGCCGTTACGCTCAATGCGGGACAGCACAGGCACCAGCGGCATCTCAATGTTCTGGAAAACATTCAGCGGCCCTTCGTGCTTCTGCAATTTCGGCCACATTTTGAGATGCAGCTGTAGCGTAACATCAGCGTCTTCCGCGGCGTAGCGGCCTGCTTCTTCCAGCGCGATCTGGTTAAAGGTCAGCTGATTTTTGCCCTTACCGGCAATTTCTTCAAAGGTGATGGTTTTGTGTTTCAGCCAACGATCGGATAAGGAATCCATATCATGGCGGCCCGCCACGCTGTCCAGAATGTAAGATTCCAGCATAGTGTCAAAAGCGATACCACGCAGTTCAATGCCGTAGTTTTGCAGAATACCGCGGTCGTACTTCAGGTTTTGCCCGACCTTCAGCGCTTTCTCGTCTTCCAGAATCGGCTTCAGCAGTTCTAAGGTGCGCTCGCGCGAGATCTGCTCCGGCGCATCCAGATAGTCATGCGCTACCGGAACATAGGCTGCCATACCCGGCTCCGTCGCGAATGACAGGCCCACCATATTGGCAGATATGTTATCGAGACTGTCCGTTTCGGTATCGAACGCAAATACCGGTGCTTTTTTCAGCTTTTCAATCCAGGCGACGAGCTGCGACTCTTCAAGGATGGTTTCATAGTTATCGAATGAGAGCGCTGCCGCTTCTTCTTCTGCCTGCTCTTCGGCATCGACAACAATAGTTTCTTTCGGCTTCGCCGCAGCTTTTGCCCCTTTCGCCTGAAGCCATTTCCCGGCTTCGACATCCGTGGTCCAGCGTTTAAATTCGTATTTTCTGAACAGGCCAAGCAGTTCTTCTGCGGCGGGTTCCTGCACTTCAAGCTGGTCGCAGGTAAGTTCCAGCTCGACGTCGGTTTTAATGGTGGCTAACTGATAAGAGAGGTAAGCCACCTCTTTGTTATCGGCGAGCTTTCCGGCCATGGTTTTTGCACCACGGAAGGTAAGTCCGGCAATTTTGTCGGACTCAGCGTACAGCGTATCCAACCCACCTAACCCTTGCAGCAGCGCCTGAGCTGTTTTTTCGCCCACGCCCGGCACGCCAGGGATGTTATCCGAGGAATCCCCCATCAGGGCGAGGAAATCAATAATGAGTTCTGGCGGCACGCCATATTTGGCAACCACTTCTTCCGGGCCAAGAATGGTGTTGGTCATGGTATTAATCAGCGTGATCCCAGGTGTTACCAGCTGCGCCATGTCTTTATCACCGGTACTGATCAGCACCGGACGGCCAGCCTTTTCAGCTTCGCGCGCCAGGGTGCCAATAACGTCGTCAGCCTCAACGCCCGAGACAGCCAGCAAAGGCAGCCCCATCGCTTTGACCATAGCGTGCAGCGGTTCAATCTGCGCACGCAGATCGTCAGGCATGGGAGGACGGTGAGATTTGTAATGCTCAAATAATTCATCGCGGAAGGTTTTCCCCTTCGCATCAAACACCACGGCCGCATGGGTTGGGTGGTATTGCAGAATCAGGCTGCGCAGCATATTCAGCACGCCGTACATTGCGCCGGTAGGTTCCCCTGCGCTGTTGGTCAGAGGAGGAAACGCATGATACGCCCGATAAAGGTAAGAAGAGCCATCGACGAGTATAAGTGGGTTTTCTGGGATCTGAACCATAATGTCCGTGCCTTTAATTAATTTATGGGTAAAGGATGCCACAGAAGGATGAAAACATCAGGTTTTAGCGCTTTATACAGAAAAAGATTTTGCGATCGTGAAGATCGCTCGCAAAAACAAACTGTGGATAAGTTTGTGCATATTTTTAATACAGGTGAATAACAGTTCTATAAAACTGATACTGAAAACTTATTTATCAAATAAAATCAATTAGTTGAAATTAGATCACTTAAGATCCAACCCCGCTGATGGTTATTTAGTCTATGTGGATATAAGACGTAAGCACCCTGTCTATATAGAAAATTTCGCTGCATGGCAGGAAAAGCCGCAGCCTCTTCGTGCGAAAGCGCCCTGGTCTGGGCCAATATCTGATAAGATCGGCGCCCAGCACCGGATAGCCGGCTGCTTAATTACAGCTAACTATCTGAAAAAATTCATTATGTCGAAAATACTCGCTGCGATAACCTTATTGCTAAGCGTCATTTTAACTATTCTGGTTACCATCGCCTGTTCTGTGCCAATCATCGTTGCCGGAATAATTAAGCTCCTGCTGCCCGTCCCCCCGGTATGGCGTGCAGTGTCTGCTTTTTGTAATTTTATGATGTACTGCTGGTGTGAAGGGCTGGCGATCCTGTTGTATCTGAACCCCTGGTTAAAGTGGGACGTTCAGGGCCTTGAGAAGCTGAATAAAAAGAACTGGTATCTGCTGATCTGCAATCATCACAGCTGGGCCGACATCGTTGTATTGTGCGTGCTGTTTCGCAAACATATTCCCATGAACAAATACTTTCTGAAACAGCAACTGGCATGGGTGCCTTTCATTGGTCTGGCCTGCTGGGCGCTGGATATGCCGTTTATGAAACGCTATTCACGCAGCTATCTGATTCGTCATCCGGAACGCCGCGGTATGGACGTGGAAACTACGCGCCGTTCTTGCGAGAAGTTTCGCGCGCATCCCACCACCATAGTTAATTTCGTCGAAGGTTCGCGCTTTACCGAAGAGAAGCGCCAGCAGACTCGCTCTCCGTATCAGCACCTGTTGCCGCCAAAGGCAGCGGGTATCGCAATGGCCCTCAACGTGCTGGGTGAGCAGTTTGATAAATTGTTGAACGTAACGCTCTGCTATCCGGAAAACGACAGGACGCCGTTCTACGATATGCTCAGCGGCAAGCTGACGCGTATCGTAGTCCGCGTTGATCTGTTGCCCATCGATACGGAACTGCACGGTGATTACGTTAACGATAAAAACTTCAAACGTCGTTTCCAGCTTTGGCTCAATACACTCTGGAAAGAGAAAGACGAACAGATAGCGGAGTTAAAATCTTCATACAAAAACGCCGGTCAATGACCGGCGTTTTCTTTATGTTTGTTACTTCATCTCAACCAGGTGTTTCACGGTATCAGCGTACTGTTGTACGAAGATATCCATACTGGTGGTGTCCATACCACGCATATTTACCTGGTATTTACCGTTAACATACATCGCCGGCACGCCCTGCAACTGGAAGTCAGCGGCAGCTTTTTCCTGCTGTGCCACGAGAGATTTCACCACAAAACTGTTCCAGGCAGCGTCGTAGTCTTCACCTTTCACACCGGCATCAACAAACACTTTACGGATATCTGCCGTAGTTTGTACGGTCTGGGTTTTCTGTACGGCTTCAAACATAGGCGCGGTGATCTTATCTTCCACACCCAGCGCAATCGCAACCGCCCATGCCTGAGTCAGATCTTTACCCAATGGGCCAAGGAACTCAACGTGGTATTTCGTCATTTTGGTGCCTTCCGGCAGCTTTTTCTTCACGTTGTCAGAAACATGAAGTACCTGCTCAAACTCGTAGCAGTGCGGGCAGTAGAAGGAGAAGAACTCCAGCACCTGAGGCTCGCCAGCTACAGGCTTGTCCAGCGTAATGTACTGCTTGCCGTCGGTAAACTGCGCAGCAGTTGCGCTAAATGCCAGAATCATACCAGCCAGCGCCAGCCAAATTTTTTTCATGATTAACTCTCTCCTGGGTGTGTCCAATTAATACATCGGCGTTAATTGCAGAGGGGGTTCCTGTAGAACCTTAACCTGCTCGGTAAATGTGGATATCTGGTTGCGCCAGTAATCCTCCCCGGTAAGCCAGGGGAAATTTCGGGGAAAAGCCGGGTCTTCCCAACGCCTGATTAACCACGCGAGATAATAAACAAATCGCATCGCACGTAAAGGCTCTATCAGGGCAATTTCGTCTGAATTAAAGGGGCTAAATTCTTCATAAGCTTCAATTATGGTCTCAAGCTGCATGCGCTGCTCGGCTTTATCACCGTTGAGCAGCATCCACAGATCCTGCACCGCAGGTCCCATACGAGCGTCATCAAGATCGACAAATAGCGGGCCGTCGCGCCAGAGAATATTCCCGGCGTGGCAGTCACCGTGCAGGCGTAGAGCGGTAATATCATCCCGCCAGCAGGCTTTTACAGCATCAATAAGCTTATCGGTCGCCGTGAGGAAATTATCTTTAAGCGCCTTTGGGATCAGCGCCGATGTTTCGAATACCTCTCGCGGCTCAATAAGATATTCCTGAACACCAATCGTCGGTCGGGCAACAAACGATTTTTTACGTCCCGTCTGATGAATGCGCCCCAGATAACGGGCAACCCATTCCATCTGATCGATATTATCTGCCTCAAACTGTCTTCCGCCCAGGCTCGGAAATACCGCGTAGTAAAAACCCTGATGGGTCAGCAGCGTTTGGTTATTAAATTTGAGCGGTGCCGCAACGGGAACATCGTCATCCAGCAGATCGTGGGCAAACTGATGCTCTTCCTGAATTTGTTCTGCGGACCAGCGCTGTGGCCGGTAAAACTTTACGACAAAGCGCTGCCGCTCTTCGTCCTGAAATTGGTAGACACGGTTTTCGTAGCTGTTTAAAGGGGTTAACCCGGAATCCACCCGAATACCCTGCTCGAACAGCGCATCCATAATGGTATCCGGGTGTAGTGTCTGGAAAGTAAAAGCCTGGTCGTTCATCCGATCATCCGGAAATTATACGAATGATTCAGGATATCATCTTGTGGCGATTTCGGTGGCTCCGCTTACAAGCTTTTACTCTTTAATTACGCCTCGGGCGCGCAGTAATGCGGTTTTAAAATCCTCTTCATAATCTTTCTGAATACCAGGAATAACAGCATCTTTAGCCGAGTCACGCATTTTGAGGTGGTAGATCAGGATGTCGTCAGAAAGGTCTGCCAGTTCGCCATCAAAACCTGACTCTTTCGCCAGTTTCTGTAAAAATTGCATCAGATTCAGCTCTGGCTCTTTTTGCCAGGCCGGCTGGAGAAGCTCAATGACTTCATTAAGACGTTTACATTTCATGGTAGTGCTCCTTTCATTTAGAGAGACACGTTAGCAGGGTCAATCCCACAATAAAAGAGGCGATATTCGTGAATCAATGCCAGGAAATCATCGGGGTCGTTCTTGCCGGAGGCAGGGCAACGCGAATGGGCGGAAAAGATAAAGGTCTTCAGCTCCTGAACAACACCCCCTTATGGCAGCATGTTGCTGATACCCTGGCAAATCAGGTGTCGTCGATGGCGATCAGCGCTAACCGACATGTTGATATTTATCAGCGCAGTGGATATCCGGTTTATCAGGATAAGCTTGTGGACTACCCCGGCCCGCTGGCGGGAATGCTTTCCGTTATGCAGCAGTCGCACGGAGAGTGGTTTCTCTTTTGTTCATGTGATACGCCCTTCATCCCGTCCTGTCTGGTTAAACGTCTGGTGCAGCGGTGCGAGGGTGCTCCCGTCGTCTGGGTACACGACGGCGAACGCGACCATCCGACGATCGCATTGATTAATCGCTCGTTAATATCTGCGCTGGAAGATTACCTGGCCGCAGGAGAGCGACGCGTCATGGTATTTATGCGCCAGTCAGGAGGGCATTCCGTTGATTTCAGCGACATGAAATCGGCGTTTGTGAATGTAAACACGACGAAAGATTTGCAGATGATGCAGGAGAAGAAATGATACCCGTATTAGCGATCTCTGCCTGGAGCGGCACCGGGAAGACTACGCTGCTAAAAAAGCTGATACCTGCACTTTGCGCTAAAGGTATTCGTCCCGGATTGATTAAGCACACGCACCATAACATGGATGTCGATAAGCCGGGGAAAGATAGCTATGAGCTGCGTAAGGCTGGCGCTACACAAACGATGGTGGCGAGTAACCAGCGCTGGGCGTTAATGACAGAAACTCCGGATGAAGCACCGCTGGATCTCGCTTATCTTGTCAGCCGGATGGAACATTCCACGCTGGATCTGGTGCTGGTTGAGGGGTTTAAGCACGAGGCTGTTGCGAAGATCCTGCTGTTCAGAAACGGTGCCGGGCATGATGTAAGTGAGTTAACGCTGGATGAACATGTGATTGCTGTGGCCAGTGACGCTGCGTTGACGCTGGAAGTACCGGTTCTGGATTTGAATAATGTGGAGGGGATTGCAGAGTTTATTTTGGCGTGGTGTGCAGTCTGAAATCTGCCGGGTGACGGCTTCGCCTGACCCGGCCTATCGTTTTTCGACGTACAAACGCAAAAAGGCCATCCTTGCGGATGGCCTCTTCACTTGTTTGATGCCTGGCAGTTCCCTACTCTCACATGGGGAGACCCC
>NZ_JBMKJK010000017.1:0-107716 GCF_049236925.1 Enterobacter cloacae complex sp. SYL003
AGCGCAGCGATGCGTTGAGCTAACCGATACTAATGAACCGTGAGGCTTAACCTTACAACGCCGAAGCTGTTTTGGCGAAGAGACAGACAATCAAATTTCAGCCTGATACAGATTAACAGAATTTGCCTGGCGGCTTTAGCGCGGTGGTCCCACCTGACCCCATGCCGAACTCAGAAGTGAAACGCCGAAGCGCCGATTGTAGTGTGTGGTCTCCCCATGTGAGAGTAGGGAACTGCCAGGCATCAAATTAAGTAGTAAGCCGGTGCATTAATCCGGTGGTTACAGAAGTATTCGGTGGAGCGGTAGTTCAGTCGGTTAGAATACCTGCCTGTCACGCAGGGGGTCGCGGGTTCGAGTCCCGTCCGTTCCGCCACTTATTAAAAGCCCTGAGCTAACGCTCAGGGCTTTTTTCTTTTCTGTCGTTTAACTATTGCGAAATTAGCAAAAATCCTCTGCGTTTTACGATCTTTTTCGACATAACAACCACAGCGATAATCCTCCTCAGTTTACGAACATAACGATTGAGGAATGATATGACTATCCCTGCACTGGGTCTGGGCACTTTTCGCCTGAAGGACGACGTTGTTATCGCATCTGTTAAAACCGCACTCGAGTTGGGCTATCGCGCTATTGATACGGCGCAGATTTATGACAACGAAGCTGTCGTAGGTCAGGCTATCGAGGAGAGCGGCGTACCGCGCCATGAGCTTTTCATCACCACCAAAATCTGGATTGAGAACCTCAGCAAAGACAAGCTGATCCTAAGCCTGAAGGAAAGTCTGAAAAAGCTGCGTACTGATTATGTTGATCTGACGCTGATCCACTGGCCATCACCTGGCGATGCCGTCTCCGTAGAAGAGTTCATGCAGGCGCTGCTGGAAGCAAAAGAGCAGGGCTTGACGCGTGAAATTGGTATCTCGAATTTCACTATCCCATTGATGGAAAAAGCCATTGCCGCAGTGGGTAAAGAGAATATTGCTACTAACCAGATTGAACTCTCTCCTTACCTGCAAAACCGCAAAGTTGTGGACTGGGCGAAACAGCATGGCATTCACATCACCTCGTACATGACGCTGGCATATGGTAAGGCCCTGAAAGATGAAGTGATTGCACGCATCGCTGAAAAACACAAAGCAACAGCTGCACAGGTGATCCTGGCATGGGCGATAGGTGAAGGATATGCCGTGATCCCGTCTTCAACCAAACGTGAAAACCTGGCAAGTAACCTGTTAGCGTGGGATCTCCAGCTCGATGATGAAGATAAAAAAGCGATCGCTGCACTGGAATGCAACGATCGTCTGGTCAGTCCCGAAGGGTTAGCACCTAACTGGGATTAATAAAAACCCTCCCTCTGTACCCTTAAACCCTCACACAGCTCCTCCGGGAGCTGTTTTTATATGTTCGCTAAGGAAGTCGATAAAAGCGCGTATGCGCGTACTTACTGCTCTGTCACTGTAATACACCGCGCTAAAAGGCATCTCTACAGGTAAGCGTTTGTCAGCCATTAGCTCAACTAGCTGGCCCGCAGCTATTTCCTTATCAATCATATAGTCTGATAAACAGGCGATCCCATTTCCTTCAAGACACAGCTGTTTCAGCGTTTCCCCGCTATTAGACGAAAGTCCGCAGGTGATCTCATGAAGTTGTCCGTCATGACAGGCCACGGGCCAGGTGTTCAGCGAGACAGGCTCCGTAAAGCCCAGGCACAGGTGCTGCTTCAGCTCCTCAACGGTCTCAGGTTTGCCATGCTCTGCAATATATTGCGGTGACGCGATAATTTTGCGGTAGCTGGTGAACAGAGGGCGAGCGCGTAAACTTGAATCCGTCAGGGTTCCCGCGCGGATCGCCACATCAACTTTACGCTCAATCAGGTTAATAAACGTCTCAGAAGAGACCAGAGACAGGGTCATCTCCGGGTAGCGTTCGCGGAAGGGTTTAATCAACGGCATCAGGAAATGCAGCACGACCGGCGTCGCCGCATCTATGCGCAGCAGCCCACGCGGCGTGCTGCGTGATTCCATGATTTCCGTTTCTGCTGCCGCCATCTCCTGCAAAACGGACTGCACGCGTCGAAAATAACGTTCACCTTCTTCCGTCAGGCTGAGCTGCCGCGTTGTTCTGTTGAGCAGACTCACCCCGAGCTTCATCTCCAGCTTTTTCACCGAGCGGCTGATGGCGGAGTTCGCCTGTCCGAGCTGTTCGGCAGCACGGCTGAAGCTGCCGCTTTCAACAACGGCAACGAAGACAGTCAGTTCTTCCGATGTGGCTTTCATTATTGCATCACCTGCAAAATTATATTGAGATTCTAACCATTTTTGTTATTTAAACACTGGCGCATACTGCCTGTCATCTTAATCCTGAAGAGACGGAGTATTTTATGCCACTGGCGCTTCTTGCCCTGACGATCAGTGCCTTCGCAATTGGCACGACCGAATTTGTTATTGTAGGACTTGTTCCTACCATTGCTGAACAACTCGCTATCTCGCTGCCTTCTGCCGGGCTGCTGGTATCTATTTACGCGTTAGGCGTCGCTGTTGGGGCGCCTGTGCTGACCGCACTGACTGGACGCTTTCCACGTAAACAACTGTTAGTTGCCCTGATGGTACTCTTCACCGCCGGCAATATTCTGGCGTGGCAGTCACCGGATTACTCCACGCTGGTCATTGCCCGCCTGCTGACAGGCCTCGCGCACGGTGTCTTCTTCTCCATCGGTTCCACGATTGCAACCAGCCTGGTGCCAAAAGAGAAAGCGGCGTCAGCCATTGCGATTATGTTTGGTGGCTTAACCGTCGCGCTGGTCACCGGCGTGCCGTTAGGAACGTTTATCGGACAACATTTTGGCTGGCGTGAAACCTTCCTCGCGGTATCGCTGTTGGGCGTGATTGCTCTGGTAGCCAGCCTGCTGCTGGTGCCCTCCAGTATTCCAGGGCGCGCGAGCGCCAGCCTGAGCGATCAGGTTAAGGTTCTGACACACCCGCGCCTGCTGCTGATCTATGCCGTTACGGCCCTGGGTTATGGAGGTGTGTTCACTGCGTTCACCTTCCTTGCACCGATGATGCAGGAACTGGCTGGTTTTTCTCCGGGCGCGGTGAGCTGGATTTTACTGGGCTACGGTATCTCCGTCGCAATCGGCAATATCTGGGGCGGCAAGCTTGCGGATAAGCATGGTGCGGTACCGGCGCTGAAATTCATCTTCGCCGCCCTGGTTGCCCTGCTGATGATTTTCCAGTTCACCGCATCGATGCAATACGCCGCGCTGGTAACGGTGTTGGTTATGGGGATATTCGCTTTTGGTAACGTGCCGGGATTGCAGGTATATGTTGTGCAGAAAGCCGAACGTTATACGCCTAATGCGGTGGATGTCGCATCTGGGCTGAATATCGCCGCATTTAATATCGGTATCGCACTCGGTTCGGTTATCGGTGGGCAGGTGGTTGAACATGTTGGATTAACCCAAACGCCATGGATTGGTGCGGTAATTGTGCTAATCGCTTTCCTCCTTATTGGTCTCAGTGGACGGCTTGATAAACCCGCTCGCGTTGCACTTGGATAAGTATCAATAAGTGCTTGCTTACAAAACTGGAAAGCGGTTTCTCAGTAATTGCGTTGAAAGTGTGACCTAAAATCCCTATAACATTAGAACCAGTCCGTTTTCCGGGCTGGTTAATGTTACAGAGGCCGTTTCCAAAAGTGCGAAAAAATACCTATGCCATGCGTTATGTTGCCGGAATGCCTGCGGAGAGGATCTTGCCTCCGGGGTCGTTTGCGAGCCTTAGCCAGGCATTACCAGCGGGCACTCCATTAAGCAGTGACGAAAAAATTCGCGTACTGGTGTGGAACATCTTTAAGCAACAGCGTGCGGAGTGGTTATCCGTACTTCAAAATTTTGGTAAAGATGCGCATCTGGTTCTGTTACAGGAGGCGCAAACCACGCCTGAACTGGTCAGGTTTGCAACGACGAACTATCTTGCAGCCGATCAGGTGCCTGCCTTTGTTCTGCCACAGCATCCTTCCGGGGTGATGACCCTTTCAGCCGCACATCCGGTCTATTGCTGCCCGCTGCGTGAACGTGAGCCGATCCTGCGTCTGGCAAAATCAGCGCTGGTCACGGTCTATCCGTTGCCCGACACCCGTCTGCTGATGGTGGTAAACATTCATGCGGTGAACTTCAGCCTGGGTGTTGATGTGTACAGTAAGCAGTTACTTCCCATCGGCGATCAGATTGCTCATCACAGTGGGCCGATCATTATGGCCGGGGACTTCAATGCCTGGAGCCGTCCGCGTATGAACGCGTTGTACCGCTTCGCGCGTGAAATGTCGCTGCGTGAAGTTCGTTTTAACGATGACCAGCGCAAGAAAGCGTTTGGTCGTCCTCTCGATTTTGTCTTCTATCGGGGTTTAAGCGTGCACGACGCCTCCGTTCTGGTGACGCGCGCCTCCGATCATAATCCTCTACTAGTCGAATTCAGTCCCGGCAAACCTGATAAATAATGGTGCGTCAGGTCTGCCGTGGGGCAGGCCTGTGCGGGTGCTGCCCTTTATTTTTTAACCCATAAAAGGACAGCAACATGACAACAACACACTCCCATCATGACAACGTCGAAAAACAGTTTGGTTCTCAGGCAAGTGCCTACCTGAGCAGTGCCGTACATGCCTCTGGCCGCGATCTGGTACGTCTCGGCGAACGGCTCGCCGCGTTTCCTGACGCGCACGTGCTGGACTTAGGCTGCGGGGCGGGGCACGCCAGTTTTACCGCCGCACAGCAGGTTGCTCAGGTGACGGCGTATGACTTATCGAGCCAGATGCTGGATGTGGTTGCTGAAGCGGCGAAAGCGAAAGGGCTGAATAACGTCACGACGCGCCAGGGCTACGCTGAATCTTTACCCTTTGAGGATGCATCCTTTGAGGCTGTGATTAGCCGTTACTCTGCACACCACTGGCATGATGTGGGGCAGGCATTACGGGAAGTGAAACGCGTGCTCAAACCGGGCGGAATATTCATCATCATGGACGTGATGTCTCCCGGGCATCCGGTACGGAATATCTGGCTCCAGACGGTTGAAGCGCTGCGTGATACCTCGCACGTGCAAAACTACTCCAGTGGAGAGTGGCTTACGTTTATCACCGAAGCTGGCTTGATTTCACGCTCATTGATAACCGACCGTTTGCCGCTGGAGTTCACGTCATGGATTGCACGGATGCGCACACCGGAGGCATTAACTCAGGCGATCCGATTGTATCAGGAGAGTGCCTCTGCTGATGTCAAGGCGTACTTTGAATTGCATGACGATGGTTCGTTTACCAGCGACACCATTATGGCTGAAGCGCAAAAAGCGGGATAAACAAAAAAGGCACCGAGGGGAATCGGTGCCTTTTTAATAAGCGATCGTACTATCAGGAATCTGGCGTAGCGCTGTTTTTCACAAACAACGTCAGCTGGTCGCCAGGTTGCAGGTTGTCAGTATCGTTGTTCCAGCGCATCACATCTTTGATGTTTACGCCGTGACGCTTAGCAATACTGGACAGCGAGTCGCCTTTACGTACGCGATAGGTAATGCTATCGCTGTTTTTAGCGAGACGCTGTGCGCTGCTACCTGCACCTACGGTCAGCGTTTGACCCACTTTCAGACCGGATCCGCGCAGATTATTCCACTGCTGGAGATCTTTCGTATTCACGCCAAGACGTGATGCAATACCTGAAAGCGTATCACCTGAACGCACCTTATAGCTGCGGCTGCTTACAGGCGACGTATCAGCAATCAGCGTAGACTGAACGGCTGCAATTTCACCCGAAGCTAAAGACTCACGTAACTGCTCCGCGTGTTTCTGCGGAACCATCACATAGCGCGGGCCGCTTGCACCCAGCGTGGAGCCTTTAACACCTGCATTAAAGGTTTTAAGCTTACTTACCGACATACCCGTCATATCGGCAACCTGTTGAATATCAACAGGGCTGCTGAGGCGGACACGCGCCAGTGCACGACTTTCGTCTGGTGTTGGCAGTTGTACACCGTAACGTTTGCTGTTCTTGAGAATGTCACTCAGTGCCAGCATTTTCGGTACGTAAATCTTTGTTTCCTGTGGCAGTGAGAGCGACCAGAAGTCTGTGGATTTTCCACGCGCTTTATTCGCTTTCATTGCCTTCAGTACACGACCTTCACCACTGTTATACGCCGCGACAGTCAATAACCAGTCGCCGTCAAACATCTTGTTCAGACGTTGCATCATGTCGAGAGCGGCTGTCGTTGAAGCGACAACATCACGACGCGCATCGTAGTTGCGGGTCTGCTTTAAACCATAATTTCGCCCTGTGCTCGGAATGATCTGCCAGATGCCTGCTGCATTGGCGCCAGACGTCGCGTGCGGGTCAAAAGCGCTCTCCACTATGGGTAGTAGTACCAGTTCCATAGGCATGTTACGTTTCTTAACTTGCCCTGCTATCCAGTACATATACGGCTCTGCCCGTAATGTTACATCGTGGAGATAGCTCTTATTTCTCAAATACTTCTGTTTCTGTTCGCGAATCCGGCTGTTTTCCGGAATTCCCATCTTTAGCTCGTCGCCAATAGAGGCCCACAAGTCTTGTTCCTGCGCGAAGGATGTCCCATCGTCCAACCATCGCGCCTGACTCGTAAACTTCCCTGCTTCCCCTTGACCAGCCGCAGAAAGGCTCTGTGCGTGCTGTTGTACGTTGCTGCCGTTTTGTGACTGGCAACCTACAAGCAGGACAGAGGCGAGTAATATCGCTTTTGCCTTCATGTGTGTGTCAATAGTTGCTTAAAAGACGAGCGATGATAACGGCGAAATTTTGAAAAGGCAACCCGCAATTATCTGAAGTTATCTTTCTTTGACCTTAACCATGCAAATCGCGCTTCAGGTTGTAACAAATTTGTTTCTTGATTAATTTTATTAATTAAATCAACGTCATTCGTTCTTAAAAATAAATTTATTTGTCGCTCATTTTTCAGAATTACGGGGAGTGTTTTTTGGTTTTTTGCACGTAACTCCTTCACTTTCTGGTAATAATCCTGAATCGCCCGATCCTCTGGTAGTACGCTTGCAGCAAACTTCATATTCCCTAATGTATACTCATGTGCGCAACAAATTACGGTGTCGGCTGGCAGCGCATTAATTTTTTGTAAAGATTGATACATCTGTTCTGGCGTGCCTTCAAACAGCCTTCCACAGCCGCCGGAAAACAGCGTGTCGCCACAAAAAAGATAAGGTTTGCTGTAGAAACAGAGATGACCGGAAGTGTGACCTGGCGTAGCAAATACGGAAAACTCGCACCCGAGGATGAGGATACTTTCGCCTTCTTCGACAACTTGCGTCGTACCCTTATCCTGTGTCTCTGCTGGTCCGTAGACGGGAATATGGGGATAGCGCGCAAGGAGATCGGGAACACCGCCGACATGATCGTGATGGTGATGGGTAAGTATGATCGCTTCAGGCTGCCAGTCGTTTTCTTCTATCGCGTGCAGGATCGGTACGGATTCGCCGGGATCAACAATGATGCATCTGCGATCGTCATCGACTAAAACCCAGATGTAATTGTCCTGAAAGGCGGAAATACTGATAAGATTCATGCATTACCTCTTATAGCGTGGCGGGTGTTTTGATGAAACCGGCAAGGATACCTCAGACTGTCGCACCACCGGAACGTTGGGCAGAGTTGCCCTGGGGTGAATATTATCGCGAGGCCTTAGAACTTCAGCTTAAACCCTGGCTCGCGAAAATGTATGGTTTTCACCTGCTTAAGATTGGCAATCTGAGCGCAGAAATCAATACCGAAAGCTGCGCTATCTCGCATCAGGTTAGCGTATCGCTTAATGGCTCCCCGGTTCAGGTGAAGGCTGATCCGCTGCATTTGCCGTTTGCGGAAAAATCCATTGATGCCTGTCTGCTCGCCCATACGCTGCCCTGGTGCAGCGATCCCCATCGTCTGCTGCGGGAAGCCGACCGAGTTTTGATTGATGACGGCTGGCTGATCCTGAGCGGTTTTAATCCGCTGAGTCTGATCGGGCTACGTAAACTGACGCCCGTTCTGCGCCGCACGGCGCCATATAACAGCCGGATGTTTACCATGATGCGCCAGCTGGACTGGCTTTCATTGTTAAATTTCGAAGTGCTGAGCTACGGGGGGTTTCAGGTCATCCCCTGGACGCGTAAAGGCGGGGTCTTATTAAGCACCCATTTACCCGCGCTGGGCTGCATGCAATTTATTGTCGCGCGTAAGAGGACGATCCCACTTACGCTCAACCCAATGAAGCAAAGCAAATCAAAAACGCGGATCCGCCAGACCGTGGGTGCCACGCGGCAGTACAAAAAACCGTGATCAGGATTCAGGTTGATAACCTGCATCCTCATGGGTTGGGTTTGATGCCGCCGCGCGAGCCAGCTCGTCACAGCGTTCGTTTTCAGGGTGACCGGCGTGCCCCTTTACCCACTCCCATTTGATTTCGTGCTGACCGAGGGCGGCATCAAGACGCTTCCAGAGATCGACATTCTTGACGGGTTTTTTCTCTGCCGTTTTCCAGCCGCGCTTTTTCCAGTTGTGGATCCATTGGGTAATGCCCTGGCGAACATACTGGCTGTCGGTACTCAGCACCACGTCACAATGTTCTTTTAAGGCTTCCAGCGCCACGATGGCCGCCATCAACTCCATGCGGTTGTTGGTGGTCAGGAAATAGCCTTCACTAAATGTTTTTTCATGCTGGCGATAGCGCATAATGGCGCCATAGCCGCCGGGCCCTGGGTTACCGAGACAAGATCCATCGGTGAAAATTTCTACCTGTTTACGCATCTCTGGTAGACTTCCTGTATTTGAAACGTTCAGTAAAACGATAAGTCTGACATAAATGACCGCTATGAGCACTGCAATTACTCGCCAGATTGTTCTTGATACCGAAACCACCGGTATGAACCAGATTGGCGCCCACTACGAAGGGCACAAAATCATTGAGATTGGTGCCGTTGAAGTGGTGAACCGTCGTCTTACGGGCAACAACTTCCACGTTTACCTCAAACCCGATCGGCTGGTGGATCCGGAAGCGTTCGGCGTTCACGGGATTGCCGATGAGTTTTTGCTGGATAAGCCCACCTTCGCCGATGTCGCGGATGAATTTCTCGACTACATCAGAGGTGCAGAGCTTGTCATTCATAACGCGTCGTTCGATATCGGCTTTATGGACTATGAGTTCAGCAAGCTCAACCGCGATATTCCAAAGACCAATACGTTCTGTAAAGTCACGGATAGCCTGGCGCTGGCAAGGAAGATGTTTCCCGGCAAGCGTAACAGCCTTGATGCCCTGTGCTCTCGCTATGAGATAGACAACACCAAGCGAACCCTGCACGGCGCATTGCTCGATGCCCAGATCCTGGCCGATGTTTACCTGACCATGACCGGCGGGCAAACGTCGATAAAATTCAGTATGGAAAATGAATCCCAGCAGACGCGGGATGAAGGCGGCATTCAGCGTGTCGTGCGCCAGGCTAATCGCCTGCGGGTTGTTTTAGCCAGTGATGAAGAGCTAATGAACCACGAATCTCGCCTCGATTTAGTGCAGAAGAAGGGCGGAAGCTGTCTGTGGCGTGGATGAAAAAAGGCGGAAACGTTTGTTAAATCGCCGTTTGGGTGATTTTTGCAGCAAACGATTCAAAACCTGAGAAAAAGCGTTGACGAGTTCAGAGGCAAACCGTAATATTCGCCTCGTTCCCCAAACGGGAACAGTGGAGCGGTAGTTCAGTCGGTTAGAATACCTGCCTGTCACGCAGGGGGTCGCGGGTTCGAGTCCCGTCCGTTCCGCCACTATTCAGAAAGCCTGAATCAGAAATGATTCAGGCTTTCGTCGTTTTATACCCCCTAAAAACTCACCTATTCTCATTCTATTTTTATTAACAAAAATTTAATAAACAAAGTGCAACTTATTAACAAATGCACATTATTGGTGCGTAATTCGCACTGTTATTGTGCATTATGTCTCCATCTCACCTTCTGCCCTCATGTTGATATGTAATAATTATGTAAAAATAACTCATAAGAAATCATTTAGTTACCTGTCATTCTTCAGAAAACTCATGAACCAATACGCTATTGGTTCGCTTATTGCTTAATCATTAGCACGATAAGTAGTCCGTCATATCAATAACTTATCGTTAATAAAAATAAAGTCATGATGAAAGCGAGCGAACCAATATGGAAAAACCTTCACGGGTTTTAGCAAATTCCAGCACCGCGCTTGACCAGTTGCGCGGGCTTATCAACCAGCACGAGTCAACACCAGGCACTCCGCTGCCCACTGAACGTGAGCTATCGGAAACACTCGGCGTAGGACGACGCGAAGTGCGTCGCGCGCTGGACGTGCTGGAAGAAGAAGGGCGGATCTGGCGCAAGCAGGGCAAAGGTACCTTCATTGGTCCGGCTGCCCCTGTTGAGCCGTTGGCGCTTCAGGGATTGGTTCAGCAAACCAACCTGCTGGAAGTCATGGAAGCTCGACTACAGCTCGAACCCGGGTTAGCCCGACTTGCGGCACTGCGTGCCACCAGGGAAAACCTCGCGCTCATGCAGCGCATGCTGGAACGCATTGACAAGGTCAGCCCGGATGACCGCGATCTTAACGAACTGTGGGATAGCGCCTTTCATCGCGCCATTGCGGAAGCAGCCGGCAACCGCCTCATGCTAGGGCTTTTCGATGCGATAGATGCCGTCCGCCGGGAGCCCGGCTGGCAGTATTTACGCGAGCTTGCCCGCACCCCCGAACGTGTCGACAACTATAACGACCACCATCACAAAATCATGTCAGCGATTATTCATCGCCAGCCTAATGAAGCAGCCGCCGCCATGCGCGAACACCTGCTCAGCCTGCAAACCGCCCTGATTCAGGCTATCCACCTTGAGGACGATTCCACGCTATGACGACGATACCCTTTAAGGACTCCATGCCCGTACTGCGGCTGCAAAACCTCAACGTTAAATTCGCGGGCTCGCCGGTAAGCGTGCTCGAAGACATCTCGCTGACGGTCAGGGCGGGAGAGACGCTGGCGCTGGTGGGCGAGTCCGGCTGCGGTAAAAGCATCACTTCCCTGGCGCTGATGGGGTTATTGCCTGCCAGCGCCAGGATCGTCAGTGGGGAGATGCACTTCCGCCGCCACGATCTGCGCAAGCTCTCGCCGCGCGAGTATGCCAATCTGCGCGGCAGCGAGCTGGCGATGATATTCCAGGAGCCCATGACCTCGCTCAACCCGGCTTTCACGCTTGGCGATCAGCTCAGTGAAGCGGTGATGCGCCATCAAACGATCTCCCGGGCTGAGGCGATGACGGTTGCGCTACAGATCCTGGAGAAGGTGCAGATCCCGGCCGCAGAGATGCGCCTTAAGGCTTACCCGCATCAGCTTTCCGGCGGTATGCGCCAGCGCGTGATGATTGCGATGGCGCTGATAAACCATCCCAAATTACTGATCGCTGACGAACCCACTACCGCTCTGGACGTGACCATTCAGGCGCAAATTCTCGCTCTGCTCAATACCTTAAAAGAAGAAACGGGCACGGCGGTGCTGATGATCACCCACGATTTAGGCGTGGTGGCCGAAGTGGCACAGCAGGTGGCGGTGATGTATGCCGGCCAGGTAGTAGAGCAGGGAAGCGTCGAGGCGATATTTGCCGACCCGCAGCACCCGTACACAATTGGCCTGATGGGCTCGATCCCCTCCCTTGGCGTACGCAAGGGCCAGCTTTCCACCATTCCCGGATCGGTCCCGCTGCCGGAATCTATGCCTCAGGGCTGCCGCTTCGCCACCCGGTGTCCCTTCGCGCAGACGCGCTGTCATGCTGAAAAACCACCGCTCACTATGCTCGGCACGGGTCATCAGGTTGCCTGCTTCCGCGTGCCGCTGGAACAACACATTGCCCTGGGAGAAATTGCATGACCACGCCCATTCTTGAAGCCCGGGATCTGAGCAAGCTTTTCCCCGGCCCGAAAAAACTGTTTACGCCGGCCCGCTTTGTCACAGCTGTTGACCGCGTTTCACTGTCGGTGCTGCCAGGCGAAACGCTGGCTATTGTCGGCGAATCAGGTTCCGGGAAATCCACCCTCGGCCGTCTGCTGCTGCGCCTGCTGGGCGCCAGCGAAGGGCGCGTATTTTATCAGGGTGAGGAGATCACCCACGCCTCAGGCGCACGTCTGAACCAGCTCCGGCGTGAGCTACAGATCATCTTTCAGGATCCCTTCGCCTCGCTGAACCCGCGCATGACGGTAGAACAGATTGTCGGTGAGCCGCTGTGGCTGCACCAGAACATGAAAAAAGCGGATCGCCAGTACCACGTCGCCGAGCTGCTCAGGACGGTCGGCTTGCCCGCGGCCTGGGCCGGACGTTATCCGCAGGAATTTTCCGGCGGGCAGCGTCAGCGTATCGGCATTGCGCGCGCGCTGGCGTCAGGCCCAAAGCTGCTGCTGGGCGATGAACCGGTTTCCGCACTGGATGTTTCCGTCCAGGCACAGGTGGTCAATTTACTGGAAAGCCTGAAGCACCAGTTGGGGCTAACGATGGTGATCGTCGCCCACGGTCTGGCAGTTATCCGTCATATGAGCGACCGCGTGGCGGTGATGTATCTTGGGCAAATCGTCGAGCTGGCCACCGTCGACGATATCTTCGACGCGCCGCTGCATCCTTATACCCAGGCATTAATTGCCTCTGCGCCGCAAATGCAGCCAGGCGTAGCGCGGGATGCGCCGCTGTTGCAGGGTGATTTACCGAACCCGGCTAATCCGCCCTCCGGCTGCCGTTTCCACACCCGTTGCCCCTATGTTAGCGATGAATGTCGTCAGGTTGAGCCGATTCATCAGGTAATCGACGGCGGACGTCAGGTCGCCTGCCACCGCTGGCAGGAGATTAATCGCGATCGCAGTGTTATACAGATCGCACCGCCATCCGCCGCATTTTTGCGCCGCCGCGCGCTGTTTGAACACGCGGCTACTCACTCCTCCCTTCCTTCAAGGAACTCATGATAATGACAATGCGTAATTCTCTTTTGACCGTACTGGGAAGTGTTATGTTGCTTGGTGCGGCGCTGCCCGCCCATTCTGAAAGCGTGCTGCGAATCGGCCTGGGTGCAGATCCGGACATGCTGGACCCGCATCTGGCGCGTACCTATTATGGCCGCTTCGTCTTTGCCTCCCTGTGTGACCGGCTGGTGGACGTGGACGAGCACCTCAAGGTGGTGCCGGGACTGGCGAAATCCTGGGCGTGGAGCGATGACGGCAAAACGCTGACCCTGGATCTCCGTGAAGGCGTGGCCTTCCACGACGGTGAAAAATTCGATGCCGCCGCCGCGAAATACAACCTCGACCGGGCCCTGACGCTAAAAGGCTCTTTGCGTAAAAGTGAACTCTCTTCTGTTGAGTCGGTGGAGGTCACCGGCCCGATGCAGATAGCCCTGCACCTGAAAACGCCGGATGCCGCACTTCTGATGCAGCTCACCGATCGCGCAGGCGCAATGATGGCGCCGGAAGCCGCGAAAAAAGCCGATTTTGCCGCCCATCCGGTCTGCTCCGGCCCGTATAAATTCGACAGCCGCGTGTCGCAGGACCGCATTGTGCTGACCCGCTTCGACAACTACTGGAACAAAGACGCCTACCACTTCGATAAAATTATCTATCTGCCGATCCCGGATGCCTCCGTGCGCCTGGCGAACCTGCGCGCGGGCGATCTCGACCTGACCGAAGGCATTGCCGCCAGCGACGTCAAAACCGTCGAAGCCGACAGCAAGCTGGCGCTGGCGAAGGTGACGGGCCTCGGATACCAGGGTATCACCTTCAATATTAACAATGGCAAAGTCCCGGCGAACGATCCCTTCAAAGATGCCCGCGTGCGTGAAGCATTTTCCCAGGCCATCGATCGCGATGCTTTAAACCAGGTAGTGTTCGAAGGGCTTTACACTCCGGCAAACCAGGCGTTTTCGCCGGTAAGCCCGTATCACGTCAATTTCCCGGTTCCCCCGCGTGACGTCGACAAAGCCAAAGCGCTGCTGAAAGCCGCAGGCGTCACCGCACCGCTGACCGTCAATCTACTGGTGCCGAACAACCCAACCTCGCAGCAGGTGGGCCAGGTATTGCAGGCGATGGTGGCAGAGGCGGGCTTTAACCTGAACCTGCAAATGACCGAGTTCGCCACGCTGCTGGATCGCCAGCAGAGCGGTGACTACCAGTTGAGCTTCTCCGGCTGGTCGGGTCGCCCGGATCCAGATGGCAGCATCTTCGGCTTTATCAACAGCAAAGGCACCCTCAACGACGGCCGCTACAGCAATGCTCAGGTGGATGAATGGCTAACGCAGGCGCGTCAGAGCACCGATCAGGCCGCCCGCCAGCCGCTGTATGACAAGGTTGTGAAGCAGCTTCAGACCGATATGCCGATTGCATACCTTTACTTCGAACCGCGCATTTTTGGCCTGAACAAGCGCGTGCAGGGCTTTAAAGCGTACCCGGACGGCATTGTGCGTCTGGCTGGCTTAACGCTGGCGAAATAAAACTCCTGAGGAGAACCCATGCTGGAACTGATTTGCAAACGTCTGCTGCTGGCTATACCCACTCTGCTGCTGGTGAGCATGATGGTGTTCGGCCTGCAAAAGCTGCTGCCTGGCGATCCGCTGATTGCCATGGCCGGGGAGGAGCGCGATCCGGCGGTGATCGCCCAGCTGCGTGCTGAGCTGAATCTGGACGCGCCGATCCCCGTGCAGTATTTCAACTGGCTGACGCGCGCGCTGCAAGGCGATCTGGGTGTCTCCTTACGCACTCATGAGCCGGTCACGCAACTGATTGCCAGCAAGCTGCCGGTCACGCTGGAACTGTCGCTGCTGGCGATGATTATCGCGCTGGTGTTTGGTATCAGCATGGGGATCCTCGCGGCGGTGAACAAAAACAGCTGGGTCGATCACGGGGCGAACTTTGTGGCGATCTCGGGGATCTCAATACCGCACTTCTGGCTGGGGATCCTGCTGATTCTGGTCTTTTCAGTAAACCTGCAATGGTTGCCTGCGTCCGGTTATGTGCCGTTCAGTGAAGATCCGATCCAGAACATGCGGACATTGCTGCTGCCCGCGTCCGTGCTCGGAACCGGCCTGGCGGCGACGCTTATGCGCCATACCCGCGCGTCGATGATTGCGGTGCTGAAAGCGGATTACATCCGCACCGCGCGCGCTAAGGGGCTGCTGCCGAAAGCGGTGATCCTGAAGCACGCCTTTCGCAATGCGCTGGTGCCGGTGATCACCCTCACCACGCTGCTGTTCGGCGAGCTGCTGGGCGGGGCGGTGCTGACCGAGCAGGTGTTCACCATTCCGGGCTTCGGCAAAATGATCGTCGACTCGGTGTTCAACCGCGACTACGCGGTGGTGCAGGGCGTAGTGCTGATCGTGGCGATCGGTTTCCTGATGCTCAACCTGCTGGCTGACGTGCTCTACGTCCTTATCAACCCGAAAATGCGAGGTTAATCATGGCGGAACTGACGACGCAAACCGTGGCGCCCGCGCTGCCGCGCGCGCAAAACCGGGTGCTGAAAAAATTCCTCGCCAATAAAAGTGCGGTGATTGGCGCGATTGTGGTGGGCTTTTTTGTGCTGGTGGCGCTGCTGGCGCCGTGGATCGCGCCATTTGACCCGGTCAAAGCTAACTTCCTCGCGGTGCGCAAAGCGCCATCGGCGATGTACTGGTTCGGCACCGACGAGCTGGGGCGCGATATCTTGTCCCGCATTATCTGGGGGGCGAGAACCTCGCTGATGGCGGGCTGTATGTCGGTGGCGATCGCGGTTGTCATCGGCGTGCCGCTGGGGCTGGTGGCGGGTTATTTCCAGAAGATGTGGGACGGGGTGATCTCCCGCTTTATTGAGGCACTGCTGGCCTGTCCATTCCTGATCATGGCGATCGCGCTGGGGGCATTCTTAGGCCCAAGCCTGACGAATGCCATGATCGCTATTGGACTCTCGGCAATGCCGATCTTCGCCCGCCTGACGCGCGGCCAGGTGATCGCCATTCGCAACGAAGAGTACATCGACGGCGCGCGGGCGATTGGCCTGCCGGACCGCTGGATCATCATTAAATACGTTCTGCCCAACGTGATGTCACCTATCCTGGTGCAGGCCACGCTGGCCATTGCCTCGGCGATTATCGCCGAAGCCAGCCTTTCGTTTTTAGGGTTAGGCCAACAGCCGCCGAACCCATCCTGGGGCTCCATGCTCAACACCGCAAAAGGGTTTCTCGAACAGGCGCCGTGGATGTCGGTTTTCCCCGGCGTGGCGATTTTCCTTGCCGTTCAGGGCTTTAATTTACTCGGCGACGGGCTGCGCGATGCGCTCGATCCGCGCCACGACTAAGGAGTCATGATGACCAAAGCGCTCGATTTTACAACCGGTTACGATTCACGACGCCCGCCGATGATGGGCCATAACGCCGTTGCCACCTCGCAGCCGCTGGCGGCACAGGCGGGAATGAAGATGCTACAGCTGGGCGGAAATGCCGTTGATGCGGCGATTGCAACCGCCATGGCGCTGACCGTTGTCGAGCCGACCGGCAACGGCATCGGCAGCGATGCTTTTGCCATTGTCTGGGACGGTGAAAAACTTCACGGTCTGAATGCGTCCGGTCGTTCGCCAGCCAGCTGGCATGCGGATCTGTTTGCCGGAAAAACCGCCGTACCGGAAATCGGCTGGGACGCGGTGACCGTGCCGGGTGCGGTGTCGGGCTGGGTGGCGCTGGCTGAACGTTTTGGCACGCTGCCGCTGACCACGCTCGCGCAGCCAGCCATTGATTACGCGCGTAACGGTTTCCCGGTCTCGCCGCTGATCGGCCATCTCTGGCAGCGCGGCTACAACAAGCTGAAAGATCAGCCCGGGTTTAGTGCCTGCTTTGCGCCGGAAGGCCGCGCGCCGCGCGTGGGGGAGATCTTCCGTAACCCGGCGCAGGCGAACTCACTGGAGCTGATCGCCAAAACCAACGGCGACGCGTTTTACCGTGGCGAACTGGCGCAGAAAATTGCCGCCTTCGCCAAAGCACATGGTGCACACCTGACCGAAGCAGACCTGGCGAATCACCGTGTGGACTGGGTGGAACTGCTATCGCGCGACTTCGCGGGCGGTTCGGTGCAGGAATTGCCGCCAAACGGTCAGGGGATCGCCACCCTGATTGCGCTCGGCATTCTGGAGCAGTGCGGCATCGAGAAACATCACCCGGATTCCGTGCAGGGGCTGCACCTCTCTATAGAGGCAATGAAGCTGGCGCTGGCGGATCTCGATCGCTACGTTGCGGATGAAGAGCATATGGAGTTTGCCGCCAAAGCGCTGCTGAGCGACCATTATCTGAAGTCGCGCGCCGCGCTTATCAACCACGATAAAGCCTCTGATTTTGTGTACGGATCGCCGACGCAGAGTGGGACGGTTTACCTCAGCGCAGCGGATTCCAGCGGGATGATGATCTCCTTTATTCAGTCTAATTTTATGGGCTTCGGTTCAGGGATCGTGGTGCCGGATACGGGGATCAGCCTGCAAAACCGCGGCTGCGGCTTTGTACTCGATCCCAAACACCCGAACGCGCTGGCGGGCAGCAAGCGTCCTTTCCACACCATCATTCCGGGCTTTGCGATGGACGGTAACGGCAAACCGCTGATGTCCTTCGGCGTGATGGGCGGCCCGATGCAGGCGCAGGGGCACATGCAGATGGCGCTTCGCATTATGCTGCACGGGCAAAACCCGCAAGCGGCGATTGACGCCCCGCGCTGGCGCGTGGTGCAGGGCAGGGAAGTGGTTGTTGAATCGACCTTCGATCGCAATACCATCGCGGCGCTGCGCGAGCGCGGACACCAGATAGTGGTGGAAGATCCGCTCCAGGATTACAATTTTGGCGGCGCGCAGGTGATTTACCGTATGCCGGAAGGGCACTACGTGGCTGCGACGGAGAGCCGCAAAGACGGGCAGGCGTTGGTGAGTTGATTTGTAGGCCGGGTAAGGCGCAGCCGCCACCCGGCTTTTTCTTATCCAATGCTAAATGGATCTGCATCCTGCCAGGCCGGAAACTTCTCCCGATACTCCTTTAACGCCGTTAACGAGATCTCAGCGTCAATTCGTGTCGCCTGATGCGGCTCGGCGGTGGCAATAATCTCACCCTGCGGACTGATCACCCGGCTGTCACCGCGATAGTGATGCCCGTTGCCGTCCGTTCCTACGCGGTTACAGCCAACGACATAAGCCTGATTTTCAATCGCGCGCGCGGTCAATAAAGCCTGCCAGTGCAGGGAGCGTGGGGCGGGCCAGTTGGCGACGTACAACGCCAGGTCATAATCGTTGCGGTTGCGCGACCACACCGGGAAGCGCAGGTCATAGCAGACCAGCGGCAGAATACGCCAGCCGCGCCATTCAAATACCACGCGTTCGTTTCCGGCTTCATAATGTTGATGTTCATTCGCCATGCGGAACAGGTGGCGCTTATCGTAGAAATGGACGTTTCCTTCCGGCTCGACCAGCAGGAAGCGATTGACCGGCCCGCGCCCGGTCTGGAGCGCGACGCTGCCAGCAATCAGCGCGTTTGTTTCCTGCGCCCTGGCGTGCATCCAGGCCACCACCTCGTCCTGCGGCATGGACTGTTTTGCTGCCTCCATCGCGAAACCTGTGGTGAACATCTCCGGCAGGACAATCACATCGCGTCCGGTAATCTCTTCCAGCTGGCGATCAAAATGGCGAAGGTTGGCGGGGCCGTCCATCCACACTAAAGGTTGCTGCAAAACAGAAATCTTTAAACCAGGCACGATACAGGCTCCTTAATAAACACTTTTTGACACTGTAGCACGTCATTACCAGAAAATGTGGCAATAAAAAACCCCGCGCGGGGCGGGGTTTGTGAGAGCAAAATACCTTATGCCGCTTCAGGTTTGCGGTGCTTCTCTGGCAGCTTTACCGGCTGAGTCGCCAGCTCTTCTGGTTCGAAATCATCCACGTTAATACTGCGCAGACGGCTCTCTTCGGCTTTCACCAGAATCGCAGCTTCGCTGTTGTCGATGATGCCACCCGCCAGCGCCTGTTTTGCCAGCTCATCCAGTCGTGTAAACGGCAGGTTTTTGCCCAGCTGTTTGCAGATCTTCTGGTGAATCGGGTCGGCGGCCATCACGTCAAGCAGCGCTTCTTCCAGCAAACCTACCGGGTTATGCGGGGTAGGTTCCAGGTATTGACCACGGCCAATACGGGAACGGGTTGCGCTTGGTACCTGGAGGATCTTCGCCACTTTATGATCCAGCTTGTCAGACGGTGCCAGATGGTGACGACCGGTCGGGAAGATCACCGCGCGCAGGGCGCCCGCCACGAAGCGGTTCGGGAAGTTTGCCAGCAGGTCGTCAATCGCCTGTTCCGCCTGATACATCGCATCCTGCACGCCCCAGTGCACCAGCGGCAGATCCGCTTCCTGACGGCCTTCATCGTCGTAGCGTTTCAGCACCGCAGAGGCCAGGAAGATCTGGCTCAGCACATCACCCAGACGGGCGGAGATGCGTTCGCGACGCTTCAGGCTTCCGCCCAGAACGGCCATGGAGACGTCAGACAGCAGCGCCAGGTTAGCGCTCAGACGGTTCAGGTGTTGGTAGTAACGTTTGGTTGCATCGCGGGTCGGCGTCGCGCTGGTCAGCCCCCGCGTCAGGCCGAGCCAGAAGCTGCGAACTTCATTGCTGCCAACGTGACCGATATGTTTGAACAGCAGCTTGTCGAAGGCATCCACGTCGTTATTCTGCGCGGCGGCCATCTCTTCCAGCACGTACGGATGGCAACGAATCGCCCCCTGGCCGAAGATCATCATGCTGCGGGTCAGGATGTTTGCCCCTTCCACGGTGATGGCAATCGGTGCGCCCTGATAGCCGCGCGCCAGGAAGTTGCCTTCGCCAAGCATAATGCCTTTACCGCCTGCGATATCCATTGCATCAATAATTGACTGCTGTGCGCGGTGGGTACAGTGGTACTTCACAATCGCCGACAGCACGGCAGGTTTTTCGCCCAGCATAATACCGTAGGTAATCAGCGAGGCTGCGGCGTCCATCACGTAGGCATTGCCCGCAATACGCGCCAGCGGCTCTTCGATACCTTCCATCTTGCCGATGGAGATTTTGAACTGACGGCGGATATGCGCGTAAGCCCCAATCCCCATCGCCACCGATTTCAGACCGCCGGTAGAGTTCGATGGCAGTGTAATGCCGCGGCCCACCGACAGACATTCCACCAGCATACGCCAGCCCTGACCGGCCATTTTAGGTCCACCGATGATGTAGTCAATCGGCACAAAGATATCCTGACCGCGAGTCGGGCCGTTCTGGAACGGTACGTTCAGCGGGAAATGACGACGACCAATTTCAACCCCCGGAGTCGAGGTTGGGATCAGCGCACAGGTAATGCCCAGATCTTCTTCACCACCCAGCAGTTTTTCCGGGTCAGAAAGTTTGAACGCCAGACCGAGTACGGTGGCGATAGGCGCCAGGGTGATATAACGTTTGTTCCAGGTCAGGCGCATGCCCAGCACCTGTTCGCCCTGCCATTCGCCCATGCAGACCACGCCAGTATCCGGGATCGCACCGGCATCAGAACCGGCTTCCGGGCTGGTCAGCGCGAAGCACGGAATTTCCTGACCACGCGCCAGACGCGGCAGATAGTGATCTTTCTGCTCTTCCGTACCGTAATGCTGTAACAGCTCGCCCGGGCCTAAGGAGTTTGGCACGCCAACGGTGATCGCCAGGATCCCGGAAACACCCGCCAGTTTTTGCAGGACGCGAGCCTGAGCGTAAGCGGAGAATTCCAGACCGCCGTACTCTTTCTTAATGATCATCGCGAAGAAGCGATGCTCTTTCAGATATGCCCACAGCTCAGGCGGCAGGTCGGCCATTTCGTGAGTGATGGCAAAATCGTTCGCCATGCGGCAGGCTTCTTCCACCGGGCCGTCAATAAAGGCTTGTTCTTCGGCGGTCAGACGCGGCTGCGGGTAGTTGTGCAGCTTTTTCCAGTCCGGGTTGCCCTGGAACAGATCGCCTTCCCACCAGGTCGTGCCCGCATCAATCGCCTCTTTCTCCGTGCGCGACATCGGCGGCATCACTTTACGGAATCCCTTGAACACCGGCGCGGAGATCATCGACTTACGCATCGGCGTCAGGTTAAACGGCAGCAAAATGATTGCCAGGGGAACAAGTACCCAGATATTCCACAGGCCAACGACGCCAAGTGCAGCCGTCCAGGCCAGAAGAATCAGGCTACTCAGGAATAAACTGACACGGTGATAGAACAACACCCCGAGCAGCACAACGGTTGCGAAAATGCTCAAAATCATCATAAAGAAAAGCTCCCTTGCTTGTAGGAGGTCTGACCACTTGTGATGATATGGTTGTAGTTGATGTCATTTCCTTTAGCAATGTGTTTACAAAATAATTACAACCTGGTTCACATTGTTCGCGTTTTAGCCGGCACAAAAAATCAAAACGCCGGACGATTCGCATGGCTTTAGCTTCTCGCTTTTACTGCTATCCGGTACACTCCACTGTGTTATTTCATCAATACTGAAGGATTATCCTCATGTACCAGGATCTTATTCGTAACGAATTGAACGAAGCGGCGGAAACGCTGGCGAATTTTCTGAAAGATGATGCCAATATTCACGCTATTCAGCGCGCGGCGGTCCTGCTTGCCGACAGTTTCAAAGCCGGCGGTAAAGTGCTCTCCTGCGGTAACGGCGGTTCCCACTGTGACGCCATGCACTTCGCCGAAGAGCTGACCGGACGCTATCGCGAAAACCGTCCGGGCTACCCGGCGATTGCGATTTCCGACGTGAGCCACATCTCCTGTGTAGGCAACGACTTCGGTTACGACCATATCTTTTCCCGCTACGTTGAAGCCGTAGGCCGTGAAGGCGACGTGCTGCTGGGGATCTCCACGTCCGGTAACTCCGCTAACGTGATCAAAGCGATCGCCGCCGCGCGTGAGAAGGGCATGAAAGTGATCACCCTGACCGGGAAAGATGGCGGTAAGATGGACGGTACAGCGGACATTGAAATCCGTGTACCACACTTCGGTTATGCGGATCGCGTTCAGGAAATTCACATCAAAGTGATCCACATCCTGATCCAACTGATCGAAAAAGAGATGGTTAAGTAAGACTTCGCTGGGGGGCGCCGGTGCCCCCCGCAGTTGTGGAGGTGTTCTATGTGCGAACTGCTCGGGATGAGCGCCAATGTGCCAACCGATATCTGCTTTAGTTTCACCGGGCTGGTTCAGCGCGGTGGAGGAACCGGGCCGCATAAAGACGGCTGGGGCATTACCTTCTACGAAGGCAAAGGATGTCGCACGTTTAAAGATCCACAGCCCAGCTTTAACTCACCCATTGCCAGACTGGTGCAGGACTATCCTATTAAATCCTGTTCGGTGATCGCCCATATCCGCCAGGCCAATCGCGGCGAAGTGGCGCTGGAAAATACCCATCCGTTTACCCGTGAACTGTGGGGACGTAACTGGACCTATGCGCACAATGGGCAGCTCTCGGGCTATAAATCACTGGAAACCGGTAATTTTCGTCCTGTCGGTGAAACGGACAGCGAAAAAGCATTTTGCTGGCTGCTGCACAAGCTGACCGAGCGCTACCCCCGTACGCCCGGCAACATGACCGCAGTATTTAAGTACATAGCGTCACTGGCGTCTGAGTTACGCGAGAAGGGCGTGTTTAATATGCTGCTGTCTGACGGACGCTACGTGATGGCATTCTGCTCGACGAATCTGTTCTGGATCACCCGACGTGCGCCGTTTGGCGTCGCCACGCTGCTCGATCAGGATGTGGAAATTGATTTTCAGAAGGAGACCACACCGAACGATGTGGTCACTGTCATTGCAACGCAGCCGCTGACGGGCAACGAAACCTGGCAAAAGATCATGCCAGGCGAGTGGGCGCTATTTTGTCTCGGGGACCGCGTAATTTGACGCCAGCTGAGGCTGAACCACTTCATGGCTGAGCGGTTTACTCACCACGTAACGGCCATTGACGATGGACACCACCGGCGGCTTATGGGTCTGCTCGAAGTAGTCATAACCCGGTTTTAGCTGTTTCCAGAAATCTGTGTAAACAGAGTACTTATGGCGCGCCATGTTGGCATCCGTCATACGGAACGGATAGATGCTGACCTGAACATTCGGCTGGCCGAAGACCAGTGCGCCCGTGACAAACTGGAAGATTTCATCAATGCCGGAATCCGTCATCGCATAACAGCCGACAGACACGCAGGCGCCGTGGATCATCAGGTATTTCCCTTCGTAACCGTGCGCACGGTCGAAGGCATTGGGGAAACCGATGTTAATCGCTTTATAGAAGCGGCTGTCCGGTTTTAGCTGGTTACGCTGAACGTTGTAAAACCCTTCCGGACTTTTGAAGTCACCCTGGCGCTGTTTCGGCCCCAGTCCGCCAGAATAGTTACAGATTTTGTAGCTATCGAGCAGTTGATACGTCTCGCCCATTTTGACAAACAGATCGAGTGTGCGCTCTTCCTTGAAGATTTGAATATAAACAGGGGATCCCATCAACTGCTGTTTATACTCTTTGCTGACCGGCGTCGTTGAACTATTACTGCCAAGCAGCCCGGCAAACGACATGCACGGTATCAGAAGCATCGCAATGAACAATGCGATTTTACGCATACTACTGGTTCCTTGATAAAACAATGACCAACTTGCCAGAACGGCAAAAGACACCCGAAATCAGACTAATCTGGACAGGAGCGCTCACATTAGCACCGATGGAGATTTTCGCAAGAGCCAACCTTTGCGTTTACAAATTAGTTTTACTTTATAACCCATTCATATTGTCCTGACTCCAGGAACTTTGCGCAATAGCTCGCATTTCGGCGCGCCAGACGGCGGATTTACTGCCCTTGGCAGGGCCGAAAATGGTACACTCCGGCCTCTCTGGATTGTTGTTCATGGATACCTGCTAACCACATGTTTAGAATCAGAAAAGGACTCGATCTGCCAATCTCTGGCGTGCCTGAACAGCACGTAACGACCGGCGCCAGTATTCATCATGTCGCTATTGTGGGTGATGATTACGTGGGCATGCGCCCCGCGATGCTGGTACAGGAAGGCGATCGTGTAATAAAAGGCCAGGCACTCTTCGAGGATAAAAAAAATCCTGGCGTTATGTTTACAGCCCCTGCCAGCGGCACCGTTGCCGCCATCCATCGTGGTGAGCGTCGCGTTCTGCAATCGGTAGTTATTCAAATTGAAGGCGATGAGAAACGCGAGTTTGCGCGTTTTGACGCCGCCGATCTCGCTACCCTCAGCCACGACGCGGTGCAGACGCAACTGCTGGAGTCAGGACTGTGGACGGCGCTTCGCACGCGTCCCTATAGCAAAACGCCCGTACCTGGCACTGTGCCAGCCGCTATCTTCGTTACGGCCATCGACACCAACCCGCTCAGCGCGGATCCGCAGCCTCTTATCCTGGCGGAACGCAAAGCTTTCGATGCCGGCCTCACCGTGTTAACGCGCCTGACGCCGGGCAAAGTGCATGTCTGCCAGGCCAGCGGCGGTAAGCTGGGCGGGCATCCTCAAGGGCAGGTCGCCTTTAATGAATTTGCCGGCCCGCATCCGGCCGGACTGGTGGGAACGCATATTCATTTCCTGGAGCCGGTAAGCCTGACGAAACAGGTCTGGCATCTTAATTATCAGGACGTGATCGCTATCGGTAAGCTCTTCACCAGGGGGGAGCTGTGCGCAGAACGCATTATTGCCATCGGCGGCCCTCAGGCAACCCAACCGCGTCTGGTTCGCACGCTGCTTGGGGCAGACCTGACGGCGCTGTTGGCTGGCGAAACGAAAGAGGGTGAGAACCGCATTATTTCCGGCTCGGTGCTGAGCGGCAGACACGCGACAGGCCCGATGGCCTGGCTGGGTCGTTTCCATCTTCAGGTGAGCGTGGTGCTTGAAGGGCGCGAGAAAGAGCTGTTCGGCTGGGTGCTGCCTGGCGCAGAAAAATACTCGGTAACCCGTACCACGCTCGGCCACTTTTTGCGTCGTAAGCTGTTTAACTTCTCCACCAGCACCAACGGCGGTGAGCGCGCCATGGTCCCGATTGGCAACTACGAACGCGTGATGCCGCTGGATATTCTGCCCACTGTGCTGCTGCGCGATCTGCTGGCCGGCGATACCGACGGTGCCCAGGCGCTGGGCTGTCTGGAGCTGGACGAGGAAGATCTGGCGCTGTGTACCTATGTGTGTCCAGGTAAATACGAATATGGACCCGTATTGCGCGAGGTGTTAACCCGCATTGAGCAGGAAGGATAACCATGGGCTTAAAACACCTCTTTGAAAAAATTGAGCCGCACTTTACCGAAGGGAAGCTCAAAAAGTACTACCCGCTGTATGAAGCGACAACGACCATTTTCTACACGCCGGGTCTGGTGACGAAAGGCGCGGCGCACGTTCGCGACGCCATCGACCTCAAGCGAATGATGATTCTGGTCTGGTTTGCGGTCTTCCCGGCCATGTTCTGGGGGATGTATAACGTTGGGTTGCAGACTATTCCGGCGCTGCACCATATGTACGATGCAGAGCAGCTGGCGCAGGTGATTCAGTCTGACTGGCACTATCGTCTGGCGCAGTCGCTGGGGGTGAGCTTTGCGGCAGATGCAGGCTGGATCAGCATGATGACGCTGGGCGCTGTCTTCTTCCTCCCCATCTATATGACTGTCTTTATTGTGGGCGGTTTCTGGGAGGTTCTGTTCGCTATTATTCGCAAACATGAGATAAACGAAGGCTTCTTTGTTACCTCTATTCTGTTTGCGCTGATTGTTCCGCCAACGCTGCCGCTCTGGCAGGCGGCGATGGGGATCAGCTTTGGCGTGGTGATTGCCAAGGAGATCTTCGGCGGGACCGGACGCAACTTCCTCAACCCGGCACTGGCAGGGCGCGCGTTCCTGTTCTTTGCTTATCCGGCGCAAATCTCGGGCGACCTGGTGTGGACGGCAGCAGACGGATTCTCCGGCGCGACGCCACTTTCACAGTGGGCGGCAGGTGGCGGCGAAACGCTGGTTAACAATGCAACCGGACATCCTGTCACCTGGTTTGATGCGTTTATTGGCAATATTCCAGGCTCCATCGGTGAAGTGTCTACCCTGATGATTTTGATCGGCGGAGCCATCATCCTCTTTGGCCGCGTGGCGTCCTGGCGCATTGTCGCTGGCGTCATGCTTGGGATGGTCCTCACCGCCACGCTTTTCAATTTCATTGGTTCAGACACTAACCCGATGTTCTCCATGCCGTGGTACTGGCACCTCGTGCTGGGAGGCTTTGCGTTTGGCATGATGTTCATGGCCACCGATCCCGTCTCGGCTTCGTTTACCGACAGAGGAAAATGGTGCTACGGCGCGCTCATTGGGGTGATGTGTGTACTGATTCGCGTGGTCAACCCGGCCTATCCGGAAGGGATGATGTTGGCCATTCTGTTTGCCAATCTGTTTGCGCCGCTGTTCGACTATCTGGTCGTGCGCGCCAACATTAAGCGGAGGAAGGCGCGTGGCTGAGATCAAAAATAACGACAGTATCAGCAAAACGCTGCTGGTGGTGCTGGTACTGTGTCTGGTCTGTTCCATTGTCGTGGCCGGTTCTGCCGTAGGGTTGAAACCGCTACAGCAGGAGCAACGTGCGCTGGATAAACAGCGTAACATCCTGGCTGTTGCCGGGCTGATGCAGGAAGGCATGACGAAGGATGACGTCGCAGCGGTGTTTGCCGAACGCATTAGCGCACGGCTGGTGGATTTAAAAACCGGGGAGTTAATGGATAAAGACCCGGCGAAATATAACCAGGCGCTGGCGCTAAAAGATCCGCAGATGAGCACCATGCTTGACGCCTCG
Organism: Enterobacter cloacae complex sp. SYL003; assembly: GCF_049236925.1. NCBI lineage: Bacteria > Pseudomonadati > Pseudomonadota > Gammaproteobacteria > Enterobacterales > Enterobacteriaceae > Enterobacter > Enterobacter cloacae complex sp. SYL003. The sequence continues at coordinate 26,893 of NZ_JBMKJK010000017.1, forward strand.
CAGGATCCGGCAGGCATTAAGCGCCGCAGCAATGTCGCGGAGATTTACCTCGTCCGCGACGAGCAAAAGCGCATCCAGGAAATCGTGTTGCCCATCTATGGCAACGGTTTATGGTCAATGATGTACGCCTTTGTGGCGCTGGATACCGATGGCCGTACGGTCAAAGGCATTACATATTACGATCAGGGCGAAACACCAGGGCTGGGGGGCGAAGTTGAGAACCCTAACTGGCGGGCACAGTTTGTCGGTAAAAAAGTGCTCGATGACAACGGCCAGCCTGCGCTGAAGGTGGTGAAAGGAGGAGCGCGTCCCGGTGATGAATTTGCCGTTGATGGCCTTTCCGGCGCTACGCTCACCTCTAATGGGGTGCAGCACAGCTTTGATTTCTGGATGGGTGAACTGGGCTTTGGTCCCTTCCTGAAGAATGTACGTGAAGGAGCGCTGAACAATGGCTGATACGGGTGAACTGAAAGAAGTTAAAAAGGTGCTGATTGGCCCACTTTTAGCCAATAACCCGATAACGCTTCAGGTGCTGGGCGTATGCTCGGCTCTGGCGGTAACCACTAAGCTGGAAACGGCGGTGGTTATGACGCTGGCGGTAACGCTGGTGACAGCGTTTTCCAGCATGTTTATCTCAATGATCCGCCACCACATACCCAACAGCGTGAGGATCATTGTCCAGATGGCGATCATCGCCTCACTGGTGATCGTGGTTGATCAGCTTCTGCGCGCCTTCGCTTATGAAACCTCGAAGCAGCTTTCGGTGTTTGTCGGCCTGATTATCACCAACTGTATCGTGATGGGGCGCGCTGAAGCCTATGCGATGAAAATGCCGCCACTGGCGAGCTTTATGGACGGTATCGGCAACGGGCTGGGTTATGGCGTGATCCTGTTGACGGTTGGTTTCCTGCGCGAACTTATTGGCAGCGGCAAACTGTTTGGCATTCCGGTGCTGGATACGGTACAGAACGGCGGCTGGTATCTGCCGAACGGTTTGTTCCTGCTGGCACCAAGCGCATTTTTCATTATCGGTTTGCTGATCTGGCTGATTCGTACGCTGAAGCCTGAACAGCAGGAAAAGGAGTAACCGACAATGGCTCATTACCTGAGTTTATTTGTGCGCGCGGTGTTTGTTGAAAACATGGCGCTCGCTTTCTTCCTGGGCATGTGTACGTTCCTTGCTGTTTCTAAGAAGGTATCGACGGCATTCGGTCTGGGTGTGGCGGTCACTGTTGTGCTGGGGCTTTCCGTTCCGATTAACAACCTGGTGTTCAACTTCGTGCTTCGCGATGGCGCGCTGGTGGAGGGCGTTGATCTTAGCTTCCTGAACTTCATCACCTTTATCGGGGTGATTGCGGCGCTTGTTCAGATCCTGGAGATGATCCTCGATAAATACTTCCCGTCGCTGTACAACGCACTGGGGATCTTCCTGCCGCTAATCGCGGTGAACTGCGCCATTTTCGGTGGCGTCTCATTTATGGTTCAGCGCGATTACAACTTCAGTGAATCGGTTGTGTATGGTTTCGGTTCCGGTATCGGCTGGATGCTGGCAATTGTCACCATGGCGGGGATCCGTGAAAAAATGAAATATGCCAACGTACCTGCGGGGCTTCGTGGCTTAGGGATCACCTTTATCACCACCGGCCTGATGGCGTTGGGCTTTATGTCCTTCTCCGGTGTGCAGCTATAAGGGCTAAAAGATGGAAATTATTCTTGGCGTGGTGATGTTCACGCTGATAGTACTGGTGCTGTCAGGGCTGATCCTGGCAGCGCGTGCGAAGCTGGTGAATTCCGGGGATGTGATCATTGATATCAATGACGATCCGCAGAATCAGATCCGTACCCCGGCAGGGGATAAGCTGCTTAACACGCTCTCCGGCAACGGGATTTTTGTCTCGTCTGCCTGTGGCGGCGGTGGCTCCTGTGGACAGTGCCGTGTGACGGTGAAAGAGGGAGGCGGTGATATTCTGCCAACAGAACTGTCGCATATCACGAAGCGTGAAGCGAAAGAGGGCTGCCGTCTGGCGTGTCAGGTCGCTGTGCGCCAGAACATGAAGATTGAGCTGCCGGAGGAGATCTTCGGCGTGAAAAAATGGGAGTGCGAAGTTATCTCTAACGATAATAAAGCCACGTTCATTAAAGAGCTCAAGCTGCGCGTTCCTGAAGGGGAGAGCGTCCCGTTCCGTGCGGGTGGGTATATCCAGATTGATTGTCCGGCACACACCGTGGCGTATGCTGACTTCGACGTGCCCGAGGAGTACCGGGCCGACTGGGATAAATTTAACCTCTTCCGCTTTGTTTCCGAAGTAAACGAGCCCGCGCTTCGCGCTTATTCCATGGCTAACTACCCGGAAGAGAAGGGCATTATTATGCTCAACGTGCGTATCGCCACGCCGCCGCCGAATGTGCCTGATGCACCCCCTGGCGTCATGTCGTCCTATATCTGGTCCCTCAAGCCTGGTGACAAAGTGACGATTTCCGGCCCGTTCGGCGAATTCTTTGCCAAAGACACCGACGCGGAAATGGTCTTTATCGGCGGCGGTGCGGGTATGGCGCCGATGCGTTCACATATCTTTGACCAGCTCAAACGCCTTGGCAGCAAGCGCAAGATCAGCTTCTGGTACGGGGCGCGTTCACTGCGCGAAATGTTCTATGACGATGAGTTTGAACAACTGGCACGTGATAACCCTAACTTTACCTTCCATGTGGCGTTATCCGATCCGCAGCCGGAAGATAACTGGACAGGTTATACGGGCTTCATCCACAACGTGCTGTATGAAAATTACCTCAAACAGCACCCGGCACCGGAAGATTGCGAGTTTTATATGTGTGGCCCGCCAATGATGAACGCTGCCGTGATTAAGATGCTAAAAGATCTTGGCGTGGAAGATGAGAACATCATGCTCGATGATTTCGGAGGTTGATTATGCTGACCTTTCTGGCGACCTTTGCGGTGTTTGTACTGGTGATATTCGGGATGTCCTTAGGCTGGATCATCAAGCGTAAAAGCATTCAGGGCAGCTGTGGAGGTATATCTTCCATCGGAATGGAAAAAGTGTGCGATTGTCCGGAACCGTGCGATGCGCGAAAAAAACGGATGGCTCGCGAGCAGCAACGCATTATTTAGTCTTGTATGTCGGGTAAGGCAACGCCGCCACCCGACAATTCCCACGCATACTTCTCAACCCTCATTTGTTTACTGTATACTTATCCAGTAATGAGTGAGGGCTTACTATGCGCAAAATAATCCATGTCGATATGGACTGCTTTTTTGCCGCAGTGGAGATGCGTGACAACCCGGCGCTGCGGGATATTCCCATCGCCATTGGCGGCAGCCGGGTTCAGCGCGGTGTCATCAGCACCGCCAACTATCCTGCTCGCAAATACGGTGTGCGCAGCGCCATGCCGACAGCGATGGCGCTGAAACTGTGCCCGCATCTCACTCTTTTGCCCGGACGTTTTGATGCCTATAAAGAAGCATCGAGCCACATTCGGGAGATCTTCTCCCGCTACACCTCTCTGATTGAACCGTTATCGCTGGATGAAGCCTATCTGGATGTCACCCACAGCGTGCACTGCCACGGCTCCGCCACCCTGATGGCGCAGGAGATCCGCCAGACTATTTTTAACGAGCTGAACCTGACGGCATCGGCAGGCGTCGCGCCGATAAAATTTCTCGCCAAAATCGCCTCCGATTTAAATAAGCCCAACGGCCAGTACGTCATCACCCCGGAAGAGGTTCCGGCGTTTTTAAAGACGCTGCCGCTCAGCAAAATCCCCGGCGTGGGCAAAGTCTCCGCCGCAAAGCTGGAAAGTATGGGGCTACGCACCTGTGAAGACGTTCAGCGCAGCGATCTGGCGCTGCTGCTTAAGCGTTTTGGTAAGTTTGGCCGCGTACTGTGGGAACGCAGTCAGGGCATTGATGACCGGGATGTGAACAACGAACGGCTGCGTAAATCGGTCGGCGTTGAACGCACGCTGAGCGAAGATATCCATGACTGGACAGAGTGTGAAACCATTATTACGGAACAACTCTATCCTGAGCTTGAACGACGCTTACTGAAGGTCAAACCAGATCTGCTTATTGCCCGGCAGGGCATCAAACTGAAATTTAACGATTTTCAGCAGACGACGCAGGAACACGTCTGGCCACGCCTCAACAAAGAGGATCTTATTGCGACGGCAAAAAAGGCATGGGAAGAGCGGCGGGGCGGACGAGGGGTAAGGCTGGTGGGGCTGCACGTCACATTGCTGGATCCTCAGCTGGAGCGTCAGCTGGTGCTGGGACTGTAGATTAGGCTAATCGTAGGCCCGGTAAGCGAAGCGCCACCGGGCATCAAACGGCTTATTACTTAACAGGGATTGCTTTCAGCAGCTCAGTCAGCAGCGTCCAGTAGTGACCGACGCTTTCAATGTGAACCTGCTCATCCGGGGAGTGTGGCCCCGTGATGGTCGGCCCGATGGAGACCATGTCCATATCCGGATACGGTTTCTTGAACAGACCACATTCCAGACCCGCGTGAATAACCTGAATGTTCGGGGTGCTGTTGAACAGTCTCTGATAAGTTTCACGCACCAGTGCCATGACCGGAGAACTTGCATCCGGCTGCCAGCCAGGGTAGCTGCCTTTTGCAGACGTTTTCGCGCCCGCCAGGGTACCCAGAGATTCCAGCATGCTCACAACGTACTCTTTACCGCTGTCGATCAGGGAACGGATCAGGCAAATGATCTCTGCGCTGTCGTCGCCCATGGTCACTACGCCCACGTTCAGGGAGGTTTCAACCACGCCTTTTGCGACGTCAGAATTGCGGATCACGCCGTTTGGCGTTGCGTTCAGCAACTGGACGAACGTGTCACGAGACTGAGTGGTCAGCGCGGCTTTATCCGTTGTAACGGACTCCAGTACCACCGTCAGGTTTTTCTCTTTCTCAGACAGCTCGTTTTTCAGGGTATCCAGATACAGGCTGGAGAGGTTTTTCAGCTCTTCCGCTTTCGCCGCAGGCACCGCCACGGTCGCGAAGGCTTCGCGAGGGATCGCGTTACGCAGAGTGCCGCCGTTGAAGTCCACCAGACGCAAATCCAGTTCAACTGCATGGCCCGCCAGGAAACGTGCCAGCAGTTTGTTGGCGTTGCCCAGGCCCAGATGGATATCGCCGCCGGAGTGACCGCCTTTCAGCCCTTTCAGCGTCAGCTTAAAGGTTTCGAATCCGGCAGGAATCGCTTCGCGGGACAGCGGCAGGGTAGAGATGAAATCGATCCCGCCCGCGCAGCCCATGTAGATCTCACCTTCTTCTTCGGAGTCGGTGTTGATCAGAATGTCCGCTTGCAGCCAGTTTGCCTGGAGACCGAACGCGCCATCCATGCCCGCTTCTTCAGTCATGGTCAGCAGTACTTCCAGCGGACCGTGTTCAACGCTGTCGTCAGCCAGCACGGCCAGCGCGGAAGCCATACCAATACCGTTATCTGCGCCCAGGGTCGTGCCGCGCGCCTTCACCCACTCACCGTCGATGTACGGCTGAATCGGGTCTTTTGTGAAGTCGTGAACGGTGTCGTTGTTTTTCTGCGGAACCATGTCCAGGTGCGCCTGCAATACAACCGGCTTGCGGTTTTCCATACCTGGGGTGGCAGGTTTGCGGATGAGAATATTGCCAACCTGGTCGCGCTCAGCGTGCAGACCTTTTTCCTTTGCCCAGCCCATAATATGTTCGGCAAGCTGTTCTTCGTGATAGGAAGGGTGCGGAATGGAGCAGATTTTGGCAAAAATATCCCACAGCGGCTGTGGAGATAATTGAGACAGTTCAGACACGATAGGTCTCCTTGTCGTTGCGCTGCAAAACAATGTTGCAGGTCACTGGGTTAGCAGGTTAATCGTTACCACAAGACGGGCTTGCGAGATGCATCTGAGAATACCACTTTCTCCCGTGGCTGGTAGCATTAAGCATGTAAAAACTCAGGCTCATGGCGCGTAACACTGGTTTTTAGTGCGTCAGATCTCTATAATCTCGCGCAACCTGGTTCACCCTCATTTTTTTAAGCCGTATATAAACAGGCTGGGACACTTCACATGAGCGAAAAATACGTCGTCACCTGGGACATGTTGCAGATTCACGCACGCAAACTGGCTGCGCGTCTGATGCCTTCCGAACAGTGGAAAGGCATTATTGCCGTCAGCCGTGGCGGTCTGGTACCGGGGGCGCTGCTGGCACGTGAGCTGGGTATTCGTCATGTCGATACCGTATGTATCTCCAGCTATGACCACGATAACCAGCGTGAGCTGAAAGTGCTGAAGCGCGCGGAAGGCGACGGTGAAGGCTTTATCGTTATCGACGATCTGGTGGACACCGGCGGTACCGCTGTGGCTATCCGCGAAATGTATCCAAAAGCGCACTTCGTCACTATCTTCGCGAAACCAGCGGGTCGTCCCCTGGTTGATGATTACGTCATTGATATCCCGCAGGATACCTGGATTGAACAGCCATGGGATATGGGCGTGGTCTTCGTACCGCCTATCTCTGGCCGTTAATTTCAGTACGTAACTTTACACGCCCGGTTATGCCGGGCGTTGTTCTTTTTGGCCTGCCACGCGTTACAATGGTCTCCAAGTGATGTATCCATGGAGGCAACGCAATGGCGCAGGCGAATCTCACCGAAACTCTTTTCAAACCCCGTTTCAAGCACCCTGAAACCTCGACGCTGGTGCGTCGGTTTAATCCGGGGACCATGCCTGCTGTACAGTCAGCGCTAGATGGTAAAAACGTGCCCCACTGGTATCGCATGATTAATCGCCTGATGTGGATCTGGCGCGGTATCGATCCACGTGAAATCCTCGACGTGCAGGCGCGTATCGTGATGAGCGAGTCTGAGCGCACCGACAGCGATCTCTACGACACGGTAGTGGGCTACCGTGGTGGGAACTGGATCTACGAATGGTCAAAGCAGGCCATGCTCTGGCAGCAAAAAGCGAGCCAGGAAGAAGATGCCACTCTCAGCGGCAAACACTGGCTGCATGCGGCAAACCTTTACAGCATCGCTGCATACCCGCATCTGAAAGGAGACGAACTGGCGGAGCAGGCCCAGGCGCTGGCAAACCGGGCTTATGAAGAGGCCGCCCAGCGGCTGCCTGGCCGGATGCGTGAAATTGAGTTCGCCATTCCCGGCGGTAGCCCGGTGACTGGATTCCTGCATATGCCGGAGGGGGAAGGCCCGTTCCCGACGGTTCTGATGTGCGGCGGCCTGGATTCGTTACAAATTGATTATTACAGCCTGTATGAGCGCTACTTTGCCCCAAACGGGATCGCCATGCTGACGCTCGATATGCCATCAATTGGTTTTTCATCCAAATGGAAACTTACGCAAGACTCCAGCCTGCTGCACCAGCATGCATTAAAAGCGCTGGAGAATATCCCCTGGGTTGACCATACCCGGGTAGGTGCGTTTGGCTTCCGCTTTGGCGCTAACGTCGCGGTACGGCTGGCCTACCTTGAATCTTCCCGCCTGAAGGCCGTCGCCTGTCTTGGTCCGGTAGTGCATGCACTGCTAAGCGAGCCTGCGCGTCAGGGTAGCGTTCCTGAAATGTATCTGGACGTGCTGGCGAGCCGACTTGGCATGCATGATGCTTCAGATGAAGCGTTGCGCATTGAACTTAATCGGTATTCATTAAAAACGCAGGGCTTGCTGGGCCGCCGTTGCCCAACCCCGATGATGTCCGGTTTCTGGAAGAACGATCCATTTAGCCCGGAAGAGGAGTCACGCTTAATCACCTCGTCATCTTCGGATGGCAAATTGCTGGAGGTACCCTTCAGCCCGGTGTACCAGAATTTTGACAAAGCGCTTAAAGAGATCACACGCTGGATCACGCAGAGATTGTGTTAATAGTTTGCTAAATTTCGTTGGTTTGGTAAAACAGTGCTTCACAAAAGGAGATCGCAATGACGTTACCGAGTGGACACCCGAAAAGTAGACTGATTAAGAAGTTCATGGCTCTTGGCCCGTATATTCGAGAAGAGCAGTGTGAAGAGAATCGCTTTTTTTTCGACTGCCTGGCTGTTTGCGTCAACGTGAAGCCTGCACCCGAAAAACGTGAGTTCTGGGGCTGGTGGATGGAAATGGAAGCACAGGAAAACCGTTTTACCTATAGCTATCAGTTTGGCCTGTTTAATAAAGACGGGCACTGGCAGGCGACGAGCATCAAAGATCAGGAAGTGATCGATCGCCTGGAGCATACGCTAAAAGAATTTCACGGCAGAGCTCGCGACCTGCTGGCAACGCTGGATCTGAAGCTGGAGCCTGCGGACGATTTTTCCAGCGAAGCGGTGAAACTGAGAGCCTGATGATGTCACAGCGCCGGGTGGCGGCTACGCCTTACCCGGCCTAAAAACGTATTACTCCCCAGGTCCGGTAAGCACAGCGTCACCGGGCACAAAAAAACCGGCTCAGCGCCGGTTTTTTTATTACCACAACATCAGAACTGGTAGGTCATGCCCAGCGCAACGATATCATCGCTGCTTACGCCCAGTTTATTATCGTCATCGATCTGGTTGATTTTATAATCAACAAACGCAGACATGTTTTTGTTGAAATAATAGGTCGCACCTACATCGATGTATTTCACGATATCTTCATCGCCGATGCCTTCGATATCTTTGCCTTTAGACTGCACGTAACCCAGAGATGGGCGCAGACCAAAGTCAAACTGATATTGCGCAACCACTTCGAAGTTTTGCGCTTTATTTGCAAAGCCACCGGAAATAGGGGCCATATTGCGGGTTTCAGAATAGAGAGTGGCCAGATATATATCGTTGGCATCATATTTCAGACCGGTCGCCCAGCCTTCTGCTTTTTTACCTTCGCCGCGTGCCTGAAGGTTTTGCTCATTGGTGCGATCGGAGCTGGCATACGCACCAATCACAGAGAAATCGCTGCCGCCGAAGTCATAGCTCAGGGAGGTACCGAAGCCGTCACCGTTTTGCTTCTTCACGTCGCGGTTTTCATTTTTACCCTGGTATTGCAGGGTCATATTAAGACCGTCAACCATGCCAAAGAAATCGGTATTACGGTATGTAGCCAGACCGGAAGCGCGTTTCGTCATGAAATTATCGGTCTGCGCCAGGCCGTCACCGCCGAACTCCGGGAACATATCGGTGTATGCGGCGACGTCATACAGCGCACCCAGGTTACGACCGTAATCAAAAGAACCAAAATCTTTCAGTTTAATACCCGCAAATGCCAGGCGCGTTTTTTGAGAAGAGTCGCTTTCTGCTTTGTTACCCGCGAACTCTGCTTCCCAACGTCCGTAGCCCGTCAGCTGATCGTTAATCTGCGTTTCACCCTTAAAGCCAAAACGAACGTAAGTCTGGTCACCATCCTTCGCGTCATCATCACTGAGGTAGTGCATTGCTTTTACTTTGCCGTACACGTCCAGTTTATTACCGTTTTTATTATAAACTTCTGCTGCGTGAACAGATGTGGATGCAACTACGCCCATTACCACTAATGCCAGAGTGCTCTTTTTCATTTTCAATCCTGATTTTATAAAAACGCGCTAATATTCGCTGAGCAATAAGATTCAACTTATTACCCCGTGAAAAACAGGAAGGGTTTTATCGTTAGTGGGTGAACGTTTTATGACAAAGTAAGAATATGTCTAAAAAAGTATGTTTTAATTTTTCGGTAATAAAATTGTCAAAATCTGCCGCTACGCTTCCTGATCCCGCGCAACAAAGTGACGGGTGATGTGCTAAGGCAGTTGGCAACGGGGCTGACACCTGTTAAAACGTCTGACTGACATCATTTTCCCTTATTGTTGAACGGCAGAGAATCATGAGTGACAGCCAGACGCTGGTGGTAAAACTCGGTACCAGTGTGTTAACAGGCGGATCGCGCCGCCTTAATCGTGCCCATATCGTTGAGCTTGTACGTCAGTGCGCTCAGTTGCATGCCGCAGGGCATCGTATTGTGATTGTGACCTCCGGGGCGATTGCCGCCGGGCGTGAACACCTGGGCTACCCCGAACTCCCCGCGACGATCGCCTCCAAACAGCTGCTGGCCGCCGTAGGACAAAGCCGACTCATACAGCTCTGGGAACAACTGTTCTCCATTTATGGCATTCACGTCGGGCAGATGCTGCTGACGCGTGCGGATATGGAAGACAGAGAACGTTTCCTGAACGCCCGCGATACGCTGCGCGCGCTGCTGGATAACCATATCGTTCCGGTCATCAACGAAAACGACGCTGTTGCCACCGCTGAAATCAAAGTAGGCGACAACGATAACCTCTCTGCGCTGGCGGCGATCCTGGCAGGGGCCGATAAGCTGCTGCTTCTGACCGATCAGCAGGGGCTGTTTACCGCTGACCCGCGTTCCAATCCACAGGCAGAACTGATCAAAGACGTTCACGGCATTGACGATGCGCTGCGTGCCATTGCGGGAGACAGCGTTTCTGGTCTTGGGACAGGCGGTATGGGCACCAAGCTCCAGGCTGCGGACGTGGCGTGCCGGGCCGGTATCGACACCATCATTGCCGCGGGCAGCCGTCCGGGCGTGATAGGTGATGTGATGGAAGGCATCTCTGTGGGCACACGCTTCCACGCCCAGGCGTCCCCGCTGGAAAACCGCAAACGCTGGATCTTTGGCGCGCCCCCGGCTGGTGAATTGACCGTGGATGAAGGCGCGACCGCCGCTATTCTGGAAAGAGGAAGCTCGTTGCTTCCAAAAGGAATTAAAAGCGTGACAGGCAACTTCTCGCGTGGTGAAGTGATCCGAATCCGTAACCTTGAAGGTCGCGACATCGCTCATGGCGTAAGCCGTTATAACAGCGACGCGCTGCGTCGGATTGCTGGCCACCATTCCCAGCAGATCGACGCCATCCTGGGCTATGAATATGGCCCGGTTGCCGTGCATCGCGACGACATGATTATTCGTTAAGGAGCCAGAACATGCTGGAACAAATGGGCGCAGCCGCGAAAGCCGCCTCGTATAAACTGGCGCTCCTTTCCAGCCGCGAGAAAAACCGCGTGCTGGAAAAAATCGCTGATTATCTGGAATCCCAGTCGCAGGAAATTTTGCTCGCCAACGAGCAGGATCTGCTGGAAGCGCGTCGCAACGGCTTGAGCGAAGCGATGCTCGACCGTCTGGCATTGACCCCGGCGCGTCTGAAAGGTATCGCCGACGACGTCCGTCAGGTGTGCAACCTCGCCGACCCGGTAGGGCAGGTGATTGACGGTGGGGTGCTCGACAGCGGGTTACGCCTTGAGCGTCGTCGTGTGCCACTCGGCGTCATCGGTGTGATTTACGAAGCGCGTCCAAACGTGACGGTGGATGTTGCCTCCCTGTGCCTGAAAACCGGTAACGCCGCTATCCTGCGTGGCGGGAAAGAGACCTGGCGCACCAACGCCGCCACGGTGAACGTCATTCAGCAGGCGCTGGAAGAGTGCGGCTTACCGGCGGCTGCCGTGCAGGCGATTGAAAGCCCCGATCGTGCGCTGGTGAACGAGATGCTGCGCATGGACAAACACATCGACATGCTCATCCCACGCGGCGGCGCGGGCCTGCACAAGCTGTGCCGTGAGCATTCCACCATTCCGGTCATTACCGGCGGTATTGGCGTATGCCATATCGTGGTGGATGACACCGCGGAGATCGAACCTGCACTGAAGATTATCGTCAACGCTAAAACTCAGCGTCCAAGCACCTGTAATACGGTGGAAACGCTGCTGGTGCATCAGGGCATCGCCAGTACCTTCCTGCCAGCGCTGAGCAAGCAGATGGCGGAAAGTGGCGTTACGCTGCATGCGGACGAGAAGGCTCTCGCCCTGCTGAAAGACGGTCCGGCAAAGGTCGTTCCGGTTAACGCGGAGCAGTACGACGATGAGTATTTGTCGCTGGATCTGAACGTGAAGGTAGTTGCGGATCTCGATGACGCTATTGCGCACATTCGTGAACACGGAACCCAGCATTCTGACGCGATCCTGACGCGCACCCTGCGCAATGCCGATCGTTTTGTGAATGAAGTGGATTCGTCTGCGGTTTACGTGAATGCCTCGACGCGCTTCACCGATGGCAGCCAGTTTGGTCTGGGTGCAGAGGTGGCTGTGAGCACTCAGAAGCTGCATGCCCGCGGTCCGATGGGGCTGGAAGCACTGACCACCTACAAGTGGATCGGCTTCGGTGATGATACCATTCGTGCGTAAATAATCGCGGGTGATGCAAAAATAGCCGTTTGATTCAAAAGGGCATTGACGCATCACCCCGTTAGATCTACTCTTTTGCCCCGTGGTTACGCTCGTAACCGGTCTCTCAGGGCCGATATAGCTCAGTTGGTAGAGCAGCGCATTCGTAATGCGAAGGTCGTAGGTTCGACTCCTATTATCGGCACCATCATTTCATCCAGCATCATCCTCAAATGTCCATTTTTCCTTGTTTTTCGCGGTGTTGGATGTTCTATCTGTCCGCCGTTATCCACCTTTTACCGTTGCAATCCAAATTTAAAACGGGTACATAAACGGGTATCTGAGTTTGAGGCGGGTACCTATGAAACTAAACGCGCGACAGGTCGAGACGGCAAAGCCTGCCGAGAAAGACTATAAGCTGCCGGACGGTAACGGGCTTATCCTGCTGGTGAAAACCAGCGGGGCGAAATACTGGCGCTATCGTTATACCTTCGCCGGTAAAGAAAAGATGCTGGCGCTCGGTGTGTATCCGGTTGTTTCGCTAGCGGCCGCTCGCGAAAAACGAGACGAGGCCAGGCGGAACGTTGCAGCAGGTGTTGACCCGGTGAAGGTCAAAAGCCATGCCGCAGCTGCGGCAGCAAAGACGATCACGTTTAAAGAGATTGCCACAGAATGGCACGAATTCAAGAAGCCGCGCTGGTCGCCTGGCTATGCCTCTGACATTCTCGAAGCGTTCAATAAAGATATCTTTCCAGCAGTTGGACGATTGCCTGTTGCTGAGATCGAACCGGTCCAGATGTTGACGGCGCTGCGTAAAATTGAGAATCGCGGCGCAACCGAGAAAGCAGCCAAAACACGTCGGTGGTGTGGTGAGGTGTTCAGCTATGCAGTTGCGACCGGGCGCGCGAAGTATAACCCCGTCAGCGAACTGAACAGCGCAATGACCGGGCATAAAGGAGAGTCCTTCCCGTTCCTGACGGCTGAAGAACTGCCCGATTTTCTCGCGGCGCTTGAGAGTTACAAGGGGAGCCCGCTCCCCCGGCTGGGGTTGCAGATCATGATGCTGGCAGGGCTGCGTACTTACGAACTGCGGCATTCAAAATGGGAATGGATAGATTTCGATAATCGGCTGTGGGAGATACCCGCCGAATTTATGAAGATGGATCGCCCGCACCTGGTACCGCTCTCCGATCAGCTTGTTGTCTTGCTGAAAGAGCTGCACGGTCTGACAGGTCGATACGTGAATATGTTTCCGGGCAGGAATGATCCGTCAAAGGTCATGAGCGAGAACACAATAAACAGGATGATCCACACGCTGGGTTATAAGGGGAGGGTAGTAGGGCATGGCTTCCGGCATACATTCAGCACTATCCTTAACGATAAAGGATTCAACTCTGACTGGGTTGAACTCCAGATCGCTCACGTGGATAAGAACATTATACGCGGGGTTTATAACCATGCCCTGTATATGGAAGGGCGTCGGGAGATGATGCAGTGGTATGCGGATTATATTGACCAGCTGCGTTTGATTTAAAGAAACTGTTTTTTCCACTCTTCGACCTCGCCGCGTACCCAGCGGGAGGTTCGGCTCCCGAGCTTCTTAGGCTTCGGAAACTCGTTATTACTGATGCGCTCATAAATACTGGATTTTTTCAGGCCAACAGAGCGCTCAACCTCTTTGATGTTAATCAGGTCAGTGTCAGAGATAACCGGTGTCATGCTATACCTCTCTTTTTCATGGCATCGAGCAGGATGTCCTGCACTGTTCGTTTTGAGTTGCGCCGCTCCATCACCATTTCGTCCATAGTGTCGGCAGCGATAATGTGGTGAATAAACACCAGGCGGTTGTGTCCGGCTTGAATCTGCCGGGTGGGCCCGATGCGTTCGATAATTTGCTGGTACTGCTCCAGATCCCACCAGTGCGAGAAAAACACCAGTATGTTCCCGCCGTCCTGCATATTCAGGCCGTGGCCTGCGCTGGCCGGGTGTGCGAACAGGACAGGGATTTTCCCGGCATTCCAGTCGCGTAGCGTCTGTGGATCTTGGTCGAGGTGGCGACCGCGAGGAAATGCTTTAAGCAAACGCTCGAGGTCGTGTTTCCAGTGGTAGGCCACCAGCACCGGTGCGCCAGCCGCTTCGGTGAGAATGCTGTCCAGCGCCTGGAGCTTCGCGTCGTGCAGTTCTGACCAGCTTCCGGCGTCGTCGGTGTACACCGCACCGCTGGCAATTTGCAGACACTTCATCGTCTTTGCCGCGGCGTTTGGTGCTTCGATGCCTTCGCCGTTCAGCTCGAGGAACATTTCCTTTTCCATTTCGCGATACTGCTGGCGGGCTTTCGGCGGCATATCTACGCGGATCACGTTATGGATGGGCTCTTTGATGTCGAACCAGTCGGCGGCATCGAGGGAGATAGTCACGTCGGCCAGCGCCCGCTGTATTTCGCTCTGCGAATGGGCGAACGGCTCCAGTTTCGTACAGCTCTGCCCCGGAAACTGTATTGAGTTGAACCAGCGGGAAGTAAACGCGCCGTAGGTGCGCCCGAGACGCTGCCCCTGATCCACAAACCACGCTTGCCCCCACAAATCTACCAGACCGTTCGGCGCTGGCGTACCGGTGAGATTCATCCACCGCCGGACGTGCTTATGTGCCACCTTGCCTAGCGCCGCCGCGCGCTTACCTCCACCTCGTAGCCGGAAAGATTTCAGCCGGGTGCTTTCGTCGGGGATGACGGTACCGAACGGCCAGCGGCCGCCCAGCTCTTCCACCAGCCATATCAGATTGTCGTAGTTGATGGTAAACACGCTCGCGTTGCTGTTCGCCAGCGCCGCGGCGCGCGCCTTAGCGTTACCAACAATCGGCTGCACCTCGATATTGCGCAGGTGCCCCCATTTCACCGCTTCATCCGGCCATGTGCTGGCTGCCACTCGCAGCGGTGCGAGGACTAGCGCGGGCTGCGTCTCCGCTCCTGCCATGAAGAGATCTTCCAGCGTGGTGAGCGTCGCCACGGTTTTACCCATGCCCATGCCCGCCCAGATGTTGCAGCGCAGAGTATCGATTTCGTGGTTGATGATGAGGTTTTGATAAAGGCGGGGGGTGAAAGTCTTGCTTGATAAGATCACATAGCCTCCTTGTGTTATTATGCAAATTACCATTCCCCATTAGATTGTATTTGCCATGGAAGAATTAAAGAAAGCATTAAAAGGTAATTTCCCATTAGTAGCTATTTTGACATCGGTAGGGTATTTGGTATCTTATTTTTATCAGTTGTCGATAGCTAACTACTATGGATACCCAGAGGAGTATATAGCGTTCGATCTCGATGTTTTATTGCGAACTTTTGCTTATTTCTTTGCTCTTGCGCTTATTATCTTTGCACCTATGCTGCTATACCCTTCATCTATGAGTAAAGGGTGGTTGGTATTAATATTTGGGATTATTTTAATATCATTGTATCTAAGGGTTTTTTCTGCCGTTAACCCCTTTTCTTTCTTCAATGATAAAAAAGCAATCGGCATGAGTACCATATTTGGTTACGCAACAGTACCCATATTGTCTTTTTATATTATTCTTTCCTACTTCGATGATATTAAGCATCCCAAGTCTGGTGTTTTTGTATTGGTTGTTTCTGCTTTTCTTCTTAATACAGGACCTAACCTTATAGGTTCCTTTTCGTCGTACGCTAAATCACAGTACTTTCAATTAAAACAAGATGAAAAATACGTGTTATTAAGCTCAAATGGCGGGCGTATGATCTTTGGTTCTTGCGATTCCTCTGGCGTTAGTTTTTTACTTAAAGACGTTTCGTCAGTAGGTGAGTTGACTTCTATTAAATCAAAAGAACAGTTAAATAAAATTCGTGATTGTTTTTTCAATCGCGATTTCAAATAATTCCCTCCAGATTTTTGCTATCCAGTACTACCACGGTAAAGCCCAGCGCGCGCAGCCTTTCGTGTTCGCGCAGCTGGTCGGAGCGCGGTGATTTGCCTGGTGCTTTGCATTCGACAAAGACGAGACGGCCGCCGGGGAGCAGGACAATACGATCTGGTACCGAGCGGCGACCGGGTGACACGAACTTAAAGGCTACCCCGCCAGCCTTTCTCACTTCGGCGACGAGGTGCTTTTCGATAAGGCTTTCACGTTCATAGGCCATTATTTTTCACCTTCCTGCTTTTTGCGTTTCTTCATGCAGGTAGCGCAGTTCTCAGGGTGTTCATGCCATTCATCAATCCTGATGCCAGTGAACATCCATTTACCACATAGTGATATGGCTTCCCCCGAATTAAAGAAATGCGCTTTTTTCGACAGAGCGGGAAAACCCCACCCCTTATTGTCAATGTTAGGCATCGTCCACCGCCTTACGCTTTTCGCGCATGTTCTGCATCAGGCAAAAATCAGACCGGCGTTCGCTCCAGTCCTGATTAAGTTCGTTACGTGATTCGCGGTTGGCTTTGGACCAGACCTTTGCCGCCCGGTCATATTCGCCGGACTGCTCAAGGCGCAAAGCCTCCCGCGCAGTCCGGTAATAAAGCGGACTGTCCCGATATTTAAATGACATAGGGTTAATCCTTACGGTAGTGATACGCCTCGAAGCCGCCAGCGTTCAGCGGGATGTCGGGCGC
This sequence comes from Enterobacter cloacae complex sp. SYL003, assembly GCF_049236925.1. NCBI lineage: Bacteria > Pseudomonadati > Pseudomonadota > Gammaproteobacteria > Enterobacterales > Enterobacteriaceae > Enterobacter > Enterobacter cloacae complex sp. SYL003. The sequence continues at coordinate 43,679 of NZ_JBMKJK010000017.1, forward strand.
CCATTCGGGGTTAGTGGAGAGCAGCGCGGAGAGCGCTTTATCGTTGAAATCGTCAGTGTCCGGCGCTTCGGTGATCACCTCATCGTGTACCGTCAGCACAATGCTGTAACCGGCATCCTCGATCAGCGGCATGTTTCCGGCCAAAACGTCGCGGGCGGCCGCCTGAGTGACGTTTTCCACCAGCTTTCCGCCGTAGGTTTTGAGCCGCTGCCATTTGCGCGAGTAGGAGTTAACGCCCTGGTAGGTGATATTCCCCTTCTCGATGGACGGAGACGGGTAGCACAGTGCGCGCCCGGATGGCAGCTGTATGCGCAGCCATGCACCATCACGGCGGATTTTCAGATAGCCGCAGTACAGCGTCTTTTTGGGTGTAGCGATGGCGGTGCGGACGGTGCGCTCGAGCTCGTACCAGAAATCGCAGGTTGCGGGATGCGCCCGGCGCCACAGGCGCTTGAGCGAGTCACATGCGATAAAAACCCGCTCTGACAGGCCAAAGGTCGATTTACGTTTAACCGATTCGTCGTACCAGCTTTTCGCCTCGCGGATGACATCACGGGGGATATTCGGCAGCGCGGCGTTCGCAAGCTCGTCGAGGTCGAGACCGTAGACCAGGGCGAAGGTAAGAAATGCCGCAACCCCCCCGCCGAAGCCGAGGCCCAGCTCCATCACCTTGCCGATTTGGCGCTGGTATTTATCAACATCGTCCGGCGAGATATTGAAGGCGCGGGCGTAGGCCAGTTTATACAGGTCCGGTCCGGTCCCCTCGTCATACTCCCGGAATGCGTCCAGCTTCCACTGCTCGCCGGCAAGCCAGGCCAGTTTTCGCCCCTCGATATTCGACAGGTCGCTAACCACCAGCTTTTTGCCCGCGGGGGCCATGATGCAGCCGCGCAGCGCCGAGCTGGTCAGCTCCATGATGTTATCGAAAAGCAGATCGGCGCATCCGGCTTTCAGCGCCTCGATACCCTCGTCTATCTGGTCCTGCTCAAGTGAAGGGCGGGGCAGATTCTGGGGCTGGAACAACCGCCCGGCCCAGCGTCCTGTTCGCGATGCGCCGCAGAACTGCAGCGTGCCGCGCAGACGCCCGTCACTGCTCACGCCCTTCATCAGCGCTGTCTATAACGCCTGGCGGTATTACTGTGATCGCCAGTACCGCATTCTGCATCAGTCTGAATCAGACGGAACCGCGTATAAAACCAGCCGTGACACTCAGAACGTCCTGCGTAACCATCCGCTGACCAAAGGCATGCTTCCTGACGGGCAGGGAACCGTTGAGCAATGGTGGGTTAATGGTGCGCTGGATTTACGTAACGGCAGCATGTACGCAAAAGGCATCCTGTCTAACGTAACCTCAGCGCGCGCCAACGAATGCCAGAACGACGACGTAGAGGTACCACGTAATATCCAGACTCCGGAGGCACGCGAAAAGCTGCGCTATCGCCTGGGAGAGCAAACCCACATCCTGATCCCCGGCGGACGCAAACTTTATATCGGTACACCGCACACGCATGATAGCCTTTATGATGAGGTGGAGTCTATGGGCGCCGACTGTCTTACCATCCGGTTATTTGATAAAGAAAAGCGCATTGAAGCGAAAGAGGCCTCGCAGCTGCGCTACGCAGTGCCTTTTCGCCCGGATTATGTTTTTGCTGGCATCCACAAGGCGGCGCGGCTGTTGGTCGAAAACGTGGATTATAAGCTGACCGCCGACGGCGTTGAGTTTGCGGACGCACCGGACACGGTTATCGATTTTTATGCAGACTGCGCCTGGCCTGAACGGTTCACCCGTGAAGAAATGGAGAACCGCCGTAAAGAAACCCGCACGATTAACGAGTGGGATAGCCAGTATCAGCTGCACAGTAAACCCGTCGGAGACGTTCGCCTCGACCCTGACCGCATCCGGGAATACAACATTCATCCACAAATTCGCTATGCGAACCGTACGGCTTCGCTGTGGCTGGGTAACGTGCAAATCGTTGGTGCTGTTGCCTGGTGGGACGTGGCCACTGGCAAGGTTAAAGCTGACGCCTCTGCATTCTCTCTGATGCTTACGGATGCCAGGGGGCATTTGTACTGGCATATCTGCCAGGAGCTTACCGGGGAGCTGGCAGAGTTCGACGATAACGACAAAATCGCCGGCGGGCAGGTAGCGCAGATCAGAGAGCTGGTGCTCAAATATCAGATCCCCGTGGTTTGTGTCGAAGTAAACGGCCCGGGCAGCTTCGCGGGTAAATTACTGCGTCAGGGGCTCAAGGGGACGGGCTGCGGTGTCCGGGAAGAGTTCAGTATCACCAACAAGCAGAAACGCATCCTCGATGCGTTTGAAGCGCCGCTGTCCTCGCGGTTCCTGTGGGCTCACACCGACGTGCTCGACGGTCCTGTCTATGACCAGATGCGCGACTTTAACCCCGCACTGACCAACCAGCCAGATGACTTTATCGACTCCGGCGCGGGAGCAATAAGTCAGACCCCAGTACGCATCGGGAAAGTGGTCGGGATTCCGACCGGACATACGCGCGAAGATTGGCAGTTAAGTGACGGAGATCATCTGGTCGACGTCGATTACTAACTTGCCAGAGGTTTCGCATCATGTCGGTACCGAACCAGACTCCATATATAATTTATAACGCCAACGGCCTGACCACCGTTTTTCCCTTCGAGTTCTATATCATCAACTCCGGTGATATTCAGGTCACAATTAACGGCACCGTTATTACTAGCGGGTACACGGTGTCCGGGGTAGGGAATATCGGCGGCGGGGATGTGATTATTATCACCCCGCCAGCCAGCGGATCGGTTGTGATGCTGGAGAGGGTAGTGCCAACGTACAGGCTGACCGATTATCAGGATAACGGCGACCTCCTGGCCGACACGGTTAATAAGGATTTTGACCGCCTATGGATGGCGATACAGCGTTACGGTATACATCTCGGTCTGGCACTTCGCCGCCCGCTGTTCGGTGGTCCCTTTGATGCAGAGGGTTATCGTATTGAGAAACTGGCAGATCCGGTAAATGCGCAGGACGCAGTGACTAAAAAGTATTTAGAAAGCATATCTTTATCCCGGGTGCTGCGCGTTCCAGAGGAATCCGTTGGGTTAGTACCTTCGCTGGGTCTGCGTCGCAATAAACTGCTGGCATTCAATAATTCAGGTGACCCTATTCCGGTGTTGCCAGAATCAGGGTCTGCCTCAGATGTTTTGATTGAGCTGGCAAAACCTACCGGATCCTCTCTCATTGGTTATAAGTATCCTGTGGATGGCAGTGTACAAAGAACCGTACAGGATAAGCTTGATGATTTCGTATTCCTTGAGGATTTTGGCGGCAAGGTTAATGATATTAATGTAGATAACAGCATTGCATTCACAAAAGCATTTGCGGCATCCCCTAACGTCAGACTTAAATACCCTGGTATCTATTATATGAAGACCCGTGAGGTAGTATTACCCCCAAACTGGAATATTGAGGGGTTAGGTTTTAATACTGAACTCAAGTACCCGGGTACTGATACAACATTCGTCATGTTTACAGCTAACGGAACCGGCCCGGAAGACTTTGAACAAGTTCGTGGAGGGGTATTCCGAAATCTGACAATCGCTGCTGATGTTTCTCTCACTAGCGCGTTTTTATTCCGCCATCTGAAGCACGCACTATGGGATCGCTGTTTCTTCTACAACGCTGGAACAATAATGGACAACTTCCATTACATTGATTACATCTTCTGCCAACGTTGGGGAAGCCCGTTCTATGGTGCAGCTACTACAAATACATATAACCATCTTAGCGAGATGCCACGATGGTTAAACTGTTTTTCTTCTAATTCTCCAATTGATCTGATTGATACTACAGATGCTGTTCTTTCAAACAGTATCTTCTATAACGGGGAATTTGTTGTTCGCCAAAGATACACGGCTCCAGGATTACTACCTGGCGATAAAACATACGGATTCCCTATACATATTAATCATTGTGTTATGGATGCCGTTCGTGGGGCCGCATTAGACCTTGACAGGCTTGCTTATTTTAATATTACAGGGAATCTGATATCTGCTGGTAGGGATTTGGAAAACGACGGAGTTGTGATCACTAACAGCGTTTCAGGAACATTCTCAGATAATGTAATTACTTTTTCTGATGCGTTTGGGCAAAGAGCATATAATCTTTATCAGTGTAATTTTGGTGGGAATATACTCAATGGAAACAAAGCAGGAGGTATTTCCTTAAGTAATAGCAAGCAATGCACAATATCTGGTGGTGCGATGGGGACATCTTACTCCTATGGTGGGTACTACGTACGACCAGTTTGCTTCACTGATCCAGCAAATAGTTGCACCGATATTACCCTAATGGGAATTCAATTTGATGATGACCTTACTGTAAAACTAAATCTTAATACAAATCCACCAACAAATAATAGAATACTTGCATGCAGGGGTACGCCTGATACTTTTTATAGCGGACCTACTTCAGCCAGACCATCCCCTGTCGGAATGGGGTTCACTTATTTCGACACAACGCTAGGGCTTCAAATACAGTGGAACGGCACAACAGGGAGCTGGCAAAGATCAGATGGGACAAACGTATAATAAAAGGGCGTCCATGGACGCCTTTTTTTTACCCAGAAATCTTTTTGGCAATCCTTGCCCCAGCATTGATGAAAGGTTTTTCTATTACGTTGAATATCACATATGCCAAGCAAACAGATATTGTTAAAGATGATATATATAGAGGCAATGATCTAATATTAGTGTTAAGCCCTATTGTCTGACCATAAAGCTCTATGTATTTTATTACTGGAACGTGAATCAAATAAAGCGAGTAAGATATTGTTCCTAATGATATTAGTACTTTGTTAAAAACAAAAACTGAATTTCTTTCAAGAATTATAACGCAAGATACTATCGCAAAAGCAATATATGCAGATTTGGTTAGCCCATGACCTTCTGAAATTCCATTCAGCCAAAACACAAAAGAAAATCCTAGCAAAGCTATGGCAAGGCTGTTAATTACTCCGTTGTTTATTTTGAATTTATTAATGGATGGAAGTACTTGTGCAATTATCATTCCAAGAATGAAATCAAAAACAATTGGGTTTCCTATGAACCCAAAGTGAGATAATAAATATCCACCATTAAAATAATATCTTTGTGCGTCGATGGTAATGTTACCATTGAATATAACAGGCAATAAAATACTTATGCTCACCAGTACAATAGATGCAATCAAAGCTCTGTATTTGATACTAATTGACATTGAGAGTGCAAATACAATATAAAAATACATTTCATAAGCTAAAGACCATGAAACAATTATGGTTCCCCAGCCATAATATGGAGGTAAGGAATTCCAGTCTAGCGGTATAAGGAAGAAAGACTTAATAATGTTTACTGTTGATAAAGTACCATCCTCTGCAACGCCGGTGTAAATGTTCCTATAAAACAGGGCTACATAAACAGCAAGTATTACAAAGTAAACAGGATATATTCTAAATATTCTTTTAACAAGAAATGACGCTGTATTACGCAATGATGGTGAGTTTATGTTTCTTGTGGAATATGAAATAATAAATCCGCTTATTATGAAGAATATTTCAACCCCGAATATTGCATTTGCTGTCAGTCTGTCCATCAATGATCCAAGTTCTATTTGACCAAACATACCACGATTATGACCAATGGCAACAACAAGGGCTGCAATACCTCTAAGCGCCTCAATTCCGTAAAGCTTTTCATTTTTAATACTATTCATAATATAAGTTCTATTTTTTAATTAAAGATATTGTTTTTTTTGTAATCCATTTGTAGCCACATAGCTATCATGACAATCTCTATTAAAATCATAATGCTATTGCCTTCACTATGCCCTTTTATTAATCCTATGACGCTCAGTAGTGCTGCAAATCTCACAAGGTTATTAGAAATTGACTCCATCATAGACATTGCCTTTTCGATGTAATTAACAGTTCGTTGCCTCTTAACAGCTACGATAAACCCAGGTCCATCTAGATTTTTATTGATTCGAGAGAGTTTACCATCTGTGGTTGCTTGAATCGACCTCCACAATATAGTCGGGATCCCGACCGGCTCGCCCGCTTACCCTCAGCCCACTACTATGATTTTCCCCACAAGGGGTGAGGCATGAGGATGAACAACCTTTCAGACGTAGCAGCAGGACTCTCCTACGGCACATCTATTGGCAGCTTTGGGTATTGGCTGTTGCAGCTGCTCGATAAAGTAAGCCCCAGCCAGTGGGCCGCAATCGGCGTCATTGCCAGTATTCTCTTTGGTTTGCTGACATATCTGACCAACCTGTATTTCAAAATCAAAGACGATCGTCGAAAAGAGGCCCGTGATAATGGCTACCAGCAAGACTAAACTCAGCGCCGCAGTTCTGGGGTTAGTGCTCGCCGGCGCACCTGCATCCGTCATCCTCGATCAGTTTCTGAATGAGAAAGAGGGTAACAGCCTGACTGCGTACAAAGACGGCTCCGGCATCTGGACGATTTGCCGGGGCGCCACGATGGTTGATGGTAAACCGGTGGTGCAGGGCATGAAACTGACACAGGCCAAATGCAATCAGGTGAACGCCATCGAACGCAATAAGGCTCTGGTGTGGGTTAACCGAAATATCAATGTGCCGCTGACAGAACCGCAGAAAGCGGGTATTGCTTCATTCTGCCCGTACAACATCGGGCCGAGTAAGTGCTTCCCGTCCACGTTCTATAAGCGCATTAATGCCGGTGACCGTAAAGGTGCATGTGAAGCGATCCGCTGGTGGATTAGAGACGGTGGCCGCGACTGTCGACTGACAAAAGGCCAGAAGAATGGCTGCTATGGTCAGGTTGTGCGCCGGGATCAGGAAAGCGCGTTAACGTGCTGGGAGATAGACCAGTGACCATTAAAGCGAAGCTGTTAGCGCTGGCCGTTCTGCTGGCGCTTTTCGCTGGTACCTTTTACGCGGGTTATCTGAAAGGCTGGTACGCCCATAGCGAGAAGGTAAACAGCGAGCATACAGAAAAAAACAAAAAGGCTGAGAAAACCGTCGCTGCTGGCGAGCAAAAAGCGGCAGCGGCCAGTGCAGAAGGTAAGGTGATTTACCGAACCATTTATCGAGACGTGGTGAAATATGTTAACGACCCGAAGCATATTAAGTGCGATTTTGACGATCACGCTGTGCAGCTGCGGCAGCGAGCCCTCGATGCGGCCAATTCCATCAGCGGATTTGATGCAGGAGCCATGCAAGGGAGCGAGTAAAGCAGGAACAGACAGCGACGAAGATCTGCAAGCAGACATCGAAACAGCGGAATGCCTGCGCCAGTTACGGCTGGATAAATACCGTTGGCAAGCTTGGTACAGGGCTACGGAATAGCCCTGTTTTGTTCCTCAATCGGGAGCGAAATCAAAACGGGTATCAATTCGGGTATCTACGTTATTTGTGAAAATAAATCACAGTAAATACATGGTATTATGTTCTGTGTTTTGCTCCTATTATCGCACCATTTCAACTTCTCCCGCTATCTCTTTTCGGATTCGTTTGGTTGCAATCTGAAGTTCTATTTAAACGCCTAATCATTTTGGTTTGTCTCCCCGCCTGGTTTGCCATCCGTTCTGTTGTGAACAGGTCGAGAATAACGGCAAGATATGCACAGTGTATTCATCTCAGACATACGTTACGTCGTACCGCAAAGTTATGGAGCAGAACCAGTTGACCGTATTCTGGTTTGAACTCTGCCCTGAGATGTGCATATCACCAACGTTAAGATGGTCATCCGAAAATCACCTTATTTCATATTAAACCGATTAAAGGGCTATAAAATTTTATCTTTTTTTCACACAAATAAATAAAGGAAGAGGAACATCGCCAAAAACAAAGGTATTGAGGTATATTCGAACGGTGAGCCTGTTGTTTTCCAGATCAAACATATCGAAAAGCAGCCCAGAGGCCTCTGTCTCGGTCATGCTGTCCCCGGGGTGAGCTGTTGTCTTCATATCACTCAGGTAAAAATCGCTTTTGTTTCTGCTCAGGACCGTGAATGTTATATCCCGATTAACGAGATGCGTATTGATGGGGGAAGGCTGTCTTGCTGATACCGAAGTACCAAAGATACTGATAATACTTTCAGTACCCGGTCGTATCACCACACTGATGGTTCCATTAAAGAGAAACTCTTGATCGCCCGGTGAATTCATTTGTAAGGTTCCAGAGCAGTTAACATTGCCACTTTTAGTCATGTTACTGATAGTGACAAGGATGCCTGAGAAAAACACAAATAAAGTAATTGTTAATAATTTATATTTTTTATTCATGGCTATATACGCTCTTGCAACTGGATAACTTTTTCTTGTTGCCAGCCTGATAACTGCATCTGCTGATGAATAAACGTCCTGCTTCATCAAAAATCAGGCTGTCTTCCTGCTGAGAGATATAAAAGCTTCCTGGGAGGCAAGGTATTGATTCTCTGGCTATCTTTTCAGTTAAGGTGAGTCTCACGGGGAGCAGTTCATGCGCACTTCTGAAAAACATATATACAGGGCAGCTGTCAATCGTACCGACCTGGTATACCCTGGATACTTTCATCTCATTAGTTTTAAGCTGAATATGATAACAAATAAGTAAGAACATGATTAATGACAATGCATTAAGGCCATGAAACCATACTAATCTTTTACTGTTTTTTGTAATGGAAGTCGTACTGTCCTCTTCAGTGCCTGTATCTGTATTAGTCTCTGTAAGAGACATCCCCTGTTCGACCGTGTCAGCTAGAAAATCATCACTGAATGAACGGGTATCCGGAAGCAACAGGTCTTGTTTTTCTGCTCCGGGTTCGATCATTTTCACTTCTACATCTTTGTTCATCACAAAACCGGTACGTGGAATAGTGATGATGATATCGGCTGTTTCACCAAGTAACTGAAAATTTTTTCTAATCAACGATACATATTGTGTAAGTGTATTGTTGGACGCTTTATAACCGTACTCATCCCATACGCAATTGAGGATTTCTTCACGGGTTAAAGTTGACCCCTGATATCTGATAAACAAAGACAGCAACCTTGAGGCCGTTGCTGGAAGAAGGATCGAGTCATAACTCTTACAGTTAGTTAAAGAACACTGAGCGTCATCATAAACAATATTCTCATTGAAAATATAGAGCATAACCCGTCCTTATCCTTCAGGTCTTACCTGCGGCACTTTTACCTGTATGAAATAGTGAAACTGATTTTGGCGCTGAGTTTAGCATATTAAACATATCTGTCACGCGAATATGATAGTGTTTTGTTATTTACAATAAATATCATATCAAAATATAGAATTCTCCTTGCGACATGAATGTTTTATATACATTCTGATGGTTTTTAAAACTCTCTTAATGATGAGCCTTATTTCTATATAAAAGAATAAAAAAATTAATAATGCATATATACTCAGATGAATTGTCTGATATTTATATATTTTGCAATATATTATATAAAAAATTAGAAGTCAGAGTTATGATTGTTTCATTGCAGACGGACACGCTGAAGCAAACGAAAGTAAGGATAAACACTGCGATACTGATAAAAGAAGGGTATGAAACATGCTGATAATGAATGATACACTTGAAAAGAAATGTTCTTACAATTGTGAAATGGATGTTACGCCTTTCCTTCAGCCTGTTATTAATACTTATGATAACTGTATCGTGGGAGCAGAAATCCTCTGTAGAGTAAAAACAAAAAAAGGATACATACTTAATCAGCTGCATATCGAAGAACTTGAGGTGCCTGAGCGTGCAGATTTTTATGCAAGAGAGCTTTTACTGAAAACGGCAGAACTGTTAAGGAAAAATGACGGCGCAGGCGAAATCCCATCGGGCTTTGTTTTTTCTCTGAATATCACCTGTGGTCAGATAAGTTCTCAAACTATCAGAAATGCGGTGGTGAGGTTTAAGAGTTATTTCAAAACAGACGTGGTGATCCTGCTTGAGATAGTGGAAAGAAATATTACTGATGCGACCAGTGATATTCTGAATGCAATCACATTCTATAATTCTATCGGAGTGAAGTTCGCTATTGATGATGCTGGGATAAACACTGCTGCAATGAAATTTTTTGGCGTAAGTAATGTTTCAATTCTAAAACTGGATCGCTCGGTTACGCAGATAAAAGAGAACTTTGAACTAATTTACCGGAAGTTAATTGATGGCATCGTAAAGGTATCTTCGCTGTGCGGGGTGCATATTGTTGCGGAAGGAGTGGAAAATCAACATCAAAAAGAAGCTCTGGAAAAGGCTGGCATCATACATATGCAAGGGTATTTTTTTTCACGACCTTTATCCGTAGCTGCTTTTTGTGATTTTATAAAACACTACCGCTGACAGGACGGATGCCATGACAGTAAAAAAAACAGTTTTTATCATCTCCGATGATTATTTTTACCTTAATGGGTTGGGGTTTTTATTAAAGAATGAAAATAATCTAAATGTTTTTTGTCATTATGTAGATCAAAACCAGCAGGAATGTTTTTCTGATGGTATTCCTTTTGAAAACTATAATGAAAAAAGCATCATTATACTGGCAGTGGATGACTTGAACCTCATCAGGAATTTCGCTGCGCGTTTTAGAACTAATATTGTCTTTTCTCTGAGAACCCTCGGCAAAAGAGAAATGGCGCTTTGTTATAAAGGTTTTCTGGTAATTAACAGATGCCTTTCATCATGGCGGATGTTAGATGTAATTAAGACGTACGGGAGGGTAAGTTTTATGCCTGGCATATCTCTTACCCAAAAAGAGGAACAGGTGATTTTCAACTATTTTAACTTAACCGGTGCCCAGTTTAGTTCCTTTAAGTATAAAACGGGGGTTAAGAAAATTAGTCATTATAAACGTTCTGCTTATCAGAAAATGTTGGTTAATGGTGATGGGGAAGCTCATTTTGTAGTGAAAGCATTAAGTGAAATTAGAACAGGGATGCTATAACCGCTGTCCCATGGTTTACCTCTGTTTGTTTATTGCCAAAATTCATTTGTTTGAACAGATGAAGTGCTTAATACTGAAAATTAATAACTCAACGCTTTATGTTTTTTTGTAGTGCCTGGTGATTTTCACCATTCTAAGTAAGTGGTTTGATAAGGATGTTTTAACATCTCCTTATTACAACTCTATCGTGTATAAATATGATCTAAGGATATAGACATGAAAAAAAGTGCTATTGCGTTAACGCTGTTTGCTGTTCTGGGTGCAACTGTAAGTTCTGCGAATGCTGCATCGACAGGAACCATTACTTTTAATGGTGAACTGACTGCCACAACCTGTGATGCCGTTGTTGATAACCAGGCTGCGAATGCAACGGTTGTCCTGCCAACAGTAGGAACCAACCAGTTGGTAAATCTGGGTGAGACTGCGGGGCGTACGGGCTTTAATATCGCGCTGACTAACTGCCAGGGTACTCTTAAAACCGCGTCTGCGTTCTTTGAAGCGGGTCCGACCGTGGATTTAGCCAGCGGACATCTTCTGAATAAGGGCGGGTCGGCAACGAATGTCAGCCTGCAGCTGCGTGATGAGTCCTCTGCTACTGGAGATGTCATTGTGGCGGGTAACGGCATTCAGGCTGCCAACACAACTTATGTTGATGTTTCATCCGGCAGTGCAAATCTGCCTTATTCAGTTGAGTATTTTGCTGATGCTGCAACCACTGCCGGGACAGTTATCAGCCAGGTGGTTTACTCCATTCAGTACATGTAATTCAACGTACTTTATTAATCAGGGGGCTTCGGCCCCCTTTCAGAGAGGGTGGATTTATGCCTATGCAGCGGAAGCATACCTTTTTTTTTATTCAGACACTGAGTTCACTATGCATACTTTTTCTGGTGCTGCTTAGCGCGCCCGTGAAAGCCAGTATTGTTATTACCGGTACCCGGGTGATTTACTCTCAGGGCGAGCGCTCTGTCAGTGTGAAACTTAATAATAATGGTAAATCCCCCGTACTTATCCAGAGCTGGGTTGATGATGGAGTTATGAGTAAATCTCCGGATACCAGCACTGCCCCCTTTATTGTGACGCCCCCGATAAACCGTGTTGATCCCGGCAAAGGTCAGACACTACAGATCAGTTTTACCGGAAAACACCTGCCTTCAGATAAAGAGTCAGTATTCTGGCTTAACGTGCTTGAAGTGCCAGCACGTAACAGTGCAAAGAAAGATGATAATTTTTTACAAATCGCTTTTCGTACCCGGATAAAACTTTTTTATCGGCCGCAGGCGCTTCAGGGGAAATCCATTGAAGCTCCGGATAAGCTCGAATGGAAAACCGTAGACGGGAAATTACAGGCCATCAATAAAACGCCCTGGAATGTATCTATTTCTGGCGTAAAAGCGAATGGAAAAAAGACCGAAGGGAAAATGATAGCACCTTTTGATGCTGAGTCGTTTCCGTTGCAGGTAAGGCATGGACAAACGATTCACTTTGACGCCGTCAATGATTATGGCGCAGTCACTGCGAAATCTGCTGCTGTTCAATAACGTCTGTTTGACAGGGAATATAACGTGAAAAACCATAATAAATATTTCCGCAAGAGCTTTCTTGCAGCAGCTGTTGCGGGTTTTTGCAGTATATCGCATTCAACTGAAGCAATGGAACACACAGGAGCGCAGCCTGAGAATCCTCTGTCAGAAGTGATACCTGACCCCGGGACCGGGGACGTTGAATTTATCAGTGATGTACTGATGTTACAAAACAATCAACCCGTCGATATCAGCCGCTTTTCAAAGCGCGGTTTTCTTTTACCCGGGAAATATTATGCCTCTATTCGGGTAAATGGGAGTGAAGTAGGGAATGAAAATATCGAGATTAAAACCCGGGCGGATAACTCTGGTTATGTCTGTATAACGCCGGAATTACTGAAAGCGATCCCTCTGGCCTGGGAAAGAATCAATGAGACCGACACAGTGCGACTGCCAAATTCTGATGGCTGCACCGAGATCTTATCTGGCATCCCGAATGCCAGGGTCGAATTCGATGCGGGAGAGCAGGTACTGGATATTACGTTGCCGCAAAAATATGTCCATCGCTCTGCGCGTGGTTTCGTGAACCCGGAACTCTGGGATAGCGGTATACCAGCAGCATTTCTCAGCTATGGCCTCAACGCCTGGACAAGTCAGTCCAGTCATTACGATTATAAATCGTTGTTTGCCTCGCTAAATACCGGATTTAATCTTGGTGCATGGTATTTCCGTCATAATGGCTCTTATTCCTGGTCAGATGACGGGAAAAAGGATTATCAGTCTCTGAACTCGTATGCGCAGCGGGATATTCCGTTCATTAAAGGCCGCTTACTTGTCGGCCAGTCTAATACTACAGGCAGGGTTTTTGACTCACTGCCCTTTTCCGGTATGCAAATTGCCAGTGATGAGCGCATGTATCCGGCTTCGCTGCGGGGTTATGCACCTGAAATCAGGGGGATGGCCAGAACGAATGCGAAAGTCACTGTACGCCAGAACAGCGCCATTATTTACGAAACTACCGTGTCCCCGGGTGAATTCGTCATTAACGATCTTTATCCGACAGGATTTGGTGGTGACCTGACAGTGACCGTCCGGGAGGCAGATGGCAATGAAAACTTTTTTCTGGTCCCATATACCGCGATGCCCCAGCTCATTAGACCGGGGTCGTACCGCTATTCCTTTACGGCGGGTAAATTACGCCAGCTCAACCTTAGAGATAAACCAGAGTTTTATGAGGCAACCTGGCAGCACGGCCTGACAAATTACCTGACGGGCTATACTGGCTGGCAACAAAGCGACGGTTATTATGCTGCTCAGGCAGGTATGGCATTAGGAACGCAGGCCGGGGCGATTTCTCTGGATATCACCCAGTCGCACGCTTCTTTCGCGGGCAACCCGAACGGTCAGGAGTATAGCCATAAAACGTCATCCGGACAGAGCTACAGACTCAGCTATTCAAAATTCATCCCCCGGACGGGTACCAATCTGACGCTGGCAACCTATCGTTTTTCAACTCAGGGCTATTACGATCTGGCAACAGCCATGATGACAAAAGATCTGCTGGCGCGTGGTTACGCTGAACAGCGTCTGAAACGTTCCAAAAGCCGCTATACCCTGACTGCCAGTCAGTCTCTTCCAGCAGGTCTGGGACAGTTCTATGCAAGTGCGTCATTACAGAATTACTGGAACAGTAAGGATACCGATAAACAATTCCAGGTCGGTTACAGTAATAGCTGGAATTCAGTCACTTACGGACTGAATGTCAACCGAACATATACCTGGTACGGCAAAAGCGATACCAGCTGGCTTCTGTCCCTCAGCTTCCCTCTGGGGACTGCCGGAGACACTCACGTTCCATCCGCGCGTCTGGAAACAGGGCGCAACAATGATGGTTCATGGTCAAAAGCGGCCTCCCTGTCCGGAACGGCCGGCGAAGACAACCAGTACAACTATGGGGTAACAGCCCGCAATACCAGCGGCGCAACCGGCAGCAGCTTGTATGTTAACGGGCAGTGGCGGACACCATATACGTACCTTAATGGCAGCAGCAGCGTTGGTAATCATTACCAGAGCCAGTCATTTGGTGCGAATGGGTCCGTGATCCTGCATTCCGGTGGCGCAACGCTCAGCCCTTACACCTCAGATACCTGGGCGTTGATTGAAGCCAGAGGAGCCGAAGGTGCCCGGGTTTCCTCTTACCCTGGTATCCGCATTGATAATGCCGGTTATGCCGCAGTGCCTTATCTGAATGCGTATGAACTGAATGAAGTGGCCATCGATCCAAAGGATGCGACAAACAATGTCGGTTTTGAGAGCACGTCACGTAAGGTAGCCCCCTACGCCGGTGCCATTGTAAAGGTTCAATATCATACGCAGACAGGGGTCCCCGTACTGATTTCTGCCCGATGGAAAGGAGAACCAGCCCCCTTCGGCGCGGATATCAACAATGAGAAAGGTAATTATATTGCGACCGTCGGCCAGGCCGGGCAGATATTTGTTCGCCTTGAGCCAGGCACTCATATTCTCAAACTGAAGGCCGGTCATCAGGGTGAATGTAAAATGAAAGTCATCGTTTCCGAAGAAGATTCAGCAATTAATATGAAGAAAGAGGTCCTGGAATGTTACTGAATGCGGTAGGGTTTCTGTCACGCAGTAGCATGAGAATGCTACTTGCTATTTTATTTTTCATCATGGTGAATTTCCCATTGGCAGCATTGGCAGCCCCTGTTTGCGATAATGCCAATATTGGGCACAAGGAGCTAGTATTGCGTGGAAGTAGTATTTCGCCTGGTGTGGACTTGTCATCTATCACCATAGTATCAGGTGGTGGTTTTGGCCCGGATGATATTGCAGGTCCACCTCCTACCAATTATCAATGTCACACAACCAGTGGAGACAATGAAGATTATCTTTTAGAGATTTTTCTTGAGCCATTGAGTTCATATGGTAGTTCTTATTATTTAAATTTTGGGGTGTCAGGGATTTACAGTAGTGTCGTTGCAATAAATGCTCCAGCATTTGGGATCGGATTCACTCCAGGTCCATTTTCCCGACCTGGTATGGGGATGACTACGGTTCGTACAGTATTTTTTAACAAAAGCGGTAGTATTGATACTGGCTTATTTGGTGGTATTTATTATATATCATTAGTTAATGGCTCTCTGTTACAGCCAGGAGTTTTATCGGGGAGTGACCTGCCCACCTTCGGCATATACGGCATGATTTTTAAGAATGATGGAACAGTCTATGACGGAAAGAAAATATTGATGGGGTCTTTATCTTTTAGCGGTTCAGTAAATATTATTCCGTTTACATGCCAGACACCTGATGTTGTCGTGCCAATGGGAAAATACAAGACGACAGATTTTACCGGCGTGGGAAGTACCAGTCAGTGGGTGGATTTCAATATTGAATTAGATAACTGCCCGGGGAATTATCCAGGATATTATCAGGCTAAAAACCAAATGAGTTTATTGATTAATCCCGTTTATGGCAATCCGACCCCTGATTCATTCAGTCTCAAATCAGGTACTGGCAGCGCAACGGGGATAGATATGCAGGTCAGAAAGCAAAATGATACCAGCATGATAACAATGGGAACAGGTTTTGACCCCCTGGGCCCCGTCACCGGAAATACAGGCGTTAAGCAATTACGCATCCCTCTGCAGGCCAGATATATACAGTCAGGCGGGCAGGTGACTCCTGGTTTGGCGGAGTCAGCGCTAACGTTCACAATAAATTATTATTAGTATGATAAATAATAATTTTTCTCTCATCCATTGAAATTAAAGAGTCGATATGACCAGGCAGGAATGGCTTTTGCAACTAAGACGATGTACTTCAAAAGATACGTTAGAAAAAGTGATAGATAAAAACACATATTCTCTTTCCAGTGATGAGCTGGAAACATTTAATTCAGCGGTTGATCATCGACTGGCCGAACTGACAATGGGGAAACTTTACGACAAGGTACCTCCGGAAGTGTGGAAATTTGTGAAATAAAATGCGGGCGTGGCAGGTAGCACAGCGCCTGCGTGACGTTATGTTATGTCAAACCTGACGGCTGGAAGAAGAGTAACCTTCTCGTCGTCAGGTGGGCTGAATGCTCCATGCACGTTAAATTTTATGACGTTATTGGCCATCCGCAGATAATCACTAGAAAGGTAACAGGATGGCTGAGATGATCATATTTTTAGCAATTTTCATGTGTCTATCCCTGATCTCATCGACATTTCCGCGCTAACGTTTCACCAAATCGATTGCTGCTTAAAATTAATGAGATTCAGAAAGGTTTTGTGAAGCGTGTTTTTCTCAAAAAATGACATAAACGGATTAAGTGAGTTTTGTCCGTAGCTATTTAAAAAGAACTCACTTTTCTTTTTCATCAATCCAGGCAATCAGATCGGCGAGCCTCTTCTCAGAAAATACGGCTATACCATGTTTGGAGAGTAGCGATGCAGCGACACCCATTCCTGACTTACGCTGGCCGCTGAATGAACCGTCATAGATAAATTGACTACCGCATGTTGGGCTGTCGTCGGTTAATAGCGCCGCGGTACAATCTGACTCCTGAGCGGTACGAAGCGCTAATCTGGCGGCGAGCTGATATTGTTCAGTGACATCCTGCCCATTAATTTCAATTATTCTGACCTGCGCCAGCAATGTATCTTTAATTTCAGCAGAAATAATTTCAGCCGGAGGACGGGGCACTGATAAACCGGCGGCCAGTTCTGGACAGAAGATCACAAGGCGTCCTTCTTTCTGCCAGCGCTGCAACTGATCTGACATCTGTGCTTTCTCGCTTCCGTCATAACGTACTTTGAGTCCCGTCAGGCATGCACTTACCAGTATTTTATTGATCATCGTTATCTAATATGACGTAACCCGTATAGCTGTATGTTAACACATTACTTGTATATATCTGTCTCTTAGCGGGGGAATGCTGCGCTGTATCTTTAGACTGATTGAGAAAAAGCATGATCGTAAACGCCGAATGGCGGTATACCCCCAAGGCTATACCGCCAGCGCCATATTATCGCGCCATTAACGCAAACACCCCCCAGCCAAAGTACTCCCGCGAGTACGTCACATGACGTTCAGGCGCTATCGTCAGCTCCGCCCGAACCTCCTGCGCGAAGTCATCTTCTGGGTTTTCCTCCAGCCAGCGACGCATGGTCATCCATTTTGCGGCTTCGTACCTGTCCCAGCCTTCCTGGTCTGCCAGCACCATTTCAACCAGGTCATAGCCCTGTTGATCGAAAGACGCAACCAGACCGGGCAGAGTGAGAAAGTCTGCAATCGACGAGACGCCGCACGCCTGGGCTGTCTCCTCCGTCGCGGGTACCTGACGCCAGTACGGTTCGCCAATGAGCATTATTCCCCCGGGCTTGAGGCTTTTTGCCAGCAGATCCATCGTCCCGGCTACGCCACCCGCAATCCAGGTTGCGCCAACGCAGGCCGCCACGTCACATTTTTCATTCGCGACATAGCCAGCCGCGTCGTTATGAATGAAATGGACGCGTTCGCTGACGCCGAGTTCCTCTGCGCGCCGCGTGGCCTGCGCGGTGAAGAGCGGGCTCATGTCGATGCCGGTACCGGTGATACCGTAATCACGTGCCCAGGTGCAAAGCATCTCTCCCGAGCCGCTGCCAAGATCGAGAATGCGTGTGCCTCGCTTCATGCGTAACACGCGGCCCAGCGTCGCGTACTTCTCTGGTGTAAAGGGGTTATGAATGCGGTGTTCGCTTTCGCTAACAGTAAAAATACGTGGGATATCCATCATCCTCTCCTTAACGATTATCAGGCTGCGCGCGAACGTTGTTCAGCCCGGTAGTGTTAATGCGGTAGGGCTGACCGTTAACGGATTTGATCAGCTTTTTGGTTTTGAGCTTTTTGAAAACGGCGAGCGTGCAGTCAGCCAGCAGTAGCCCTTCGCGGCTATAGCATTCAACGGCGGTGACGCGGCCAGACGCATCGCGGACGTGCACAATACGGCCACCTTTGGCGAGAACGTGTAAGGTACGTTGTTCCTGACGGGATAAATTCATACTGGAAAACCTGTTTAATCATCATGTGCAAAACGTGCAAACACACAGCGGTGTCCGCATTCGATTTCGGCGCATTGATAATCAGTCCGGCCTGGAAAGGTCGGTAAGCTGATTATCGGATGATTACATTCTCCAGCATCAAAGCCTCGGGTTGAGTTGAAAGGTATTTACGGGGTGAATGATAACACCTGATTTTTATAAGTGAATACCCAGGGGTGAAAAACGTGATCACGGTTGGCATCGGGCTGAGGAGAGGGAATCATTCCTGGCCGCTCTTAATTTTGCTGTCGACCTGAGGCTGTGGTTTGCTGAAAAGATATCCCTGCACAAGCTCGCAACCCAGAGCCTGAAGCCGCTCAAGCTGCTCTTCGGTCTCAACGCCCTCGGCTATAACGCCCATATTAAGGCTCTTAGCCATACCGGTAATAAGCTTCACAATATTAAGCGCATCTTCTTGTGTAGATATCGGATTGACAAAAGATTTATCGATCTTGATTTTATCAAAATTCAGTTCGCTGAGTCTGGAGAGCGACGAATAACCCGTGCCAAAATCATCAATGGAAATTCTTACGCCCAGTGCGCGGAGTTTTTTCAGAATCGCAATGGGGTTATTTCTGTCACTAAAGAGGGATGACTCCGTGACCTCTAACTCAAGACGGTTAGCCGGGAGCCCGGTCTCAGCCAGAACGGTCTGCACCGTATTAATAAATGATTTGCTGCCCAATTGAACAGGCGAGACGTTTACGGAGATCCTGGCCGGAACAGCCCAGGAGACCGCTTCCCTACAGGCCAGTTTAAGTACGGTTTTACCTATCTCGTTGATCATGCCTGTTTTTTCAGCGGCGAAAATAAAGCTATCCGGGGAAAGCATTCCCTTTACAGGATGCATCCAGCGAATAAGCGCTTCATAGCCGTAAATTTCCTTGCTGACGGAATTCACAATAGGCTGGTAATAAACAATAAATTCATTGTTTTCAATCGCCCTTGCCATATCATTTTCAAGCGTTCTGCTCTCCTGTAACTTCTGAAGCATTCGCTGACGGAAAACTTTAATCTGCTGTGAGCCTGCCTTTTTGGCTTCATAGAGCGCCAGATCGGCGAACTTATAAAGATAATCAGCACGTCGTTCATTATCTGATAAAACAATACCCACGCAGGTGGCAATTTTTATGAGCTGGTTATTAATCGTATAGGGTTTACTGATATTCTCGCTGATCTCTCTAGCGCGCAAAACGGCTTCGCTTTCGTTTAACCCACTGGCTAAAAAAGCAAACTCGTCTCCGCCTAAACGGTAAAATCTGTCTGAAATATTGCTCATCGCGGTCAATCGCCTGGATACCTGACGTAACAGTAAATCGCCAGCATCATGACCATAGGTATCGTTGACCTCTTTGAATCGGTCTAAATCAAATAACATTACCGTAACGGGAACATGATTTTCTTCGGCCTCAAGATTGAGTTTGCTGAGCTCATCCCAGAAGTACAGACGGTTTTTCATGCCAGTGAGGGAATCATGGTAAACGTCATACTCTAGTTTTGAATTCTGAATCTGTAGGGTCTCCTTGGATAACTGGAGTTCTTCTGCAAGACTTTCAACCTGCCTGTGCGCTTTAAGGATGTTTTTATTTTGATAGATCGTTAAAAAACCCAGGATAATACTCAGAATGATCAGCAGTAAAGAGAGGGCTGAGTAAATATAATACAGGATCTGTATTTTATGGTTGCTACTGTTAATCGTGCTAATGTCTTTCGTTAACGCGCTTGATGAAAGCTGACTGAGTGGAGCATCCAGCAAATGCATGGTATGAAGGTATGTTTTTACATCCGAATGGCTCATTTTTTCGAGGTTAGCATCCAGATACGTAAGGATTTTATCAAGGCTTAACGCGAGGTCATGATGTGCCTGAACGTTTTTAATGTAATGTCCTAAATCCCCCTCCTTAAACAGATCATTCTGGCTTAGCATAATTTCCAGCCGCATCCGGACCTGGTCTATCGTAACGTCATCGGAATCGGTTGCGTACAGACCAAGCCATGATTCAAAGCGGTAATATTCGGATACCAGTTGGGCGACAGACCATGACTCCGTGTAATGAGTCAGTTTTTGGAGCTCCTGCTGTCGATCGTAAACAAGAAAAGCAATATATCCAGTCGTGATAAAAAGAGAAAAAATGATACCAACCAGTATCCTGTTCATTATGTTCTCCTGAACTGCTATTCAATCTTCATTTTGCTGACCTGCCATGCCGATCGCGAATAATATATCTGATTATTTAATTCAGGAAGACTGTCGTAGGGATATACAATGAATGCCGGACCTTTATCTCGGATGCGCATATATTCACCATTAACCTTCAAAGCGAGTATGGCATTATATTTTTTAAAGTCGCTGAGCGGGATGGCTGTCGCGTAATCATTAAGCGCTATAACATTGACCACGTTACCCTTTGCGCCAATATAATCCATGAGTTTGCTCATTGGAACACCCTCAAACTTTGTGCGGCCATTATACCAGGGGGATGATGTCTGGAAGCTCACCATACCGAGTTTTTCAAGGCTGGCGATATCAAACACGGCTTTTCCACTTTCATTCGTGTTCTCGATATTACCGTAAATCGTTAAAATGGGTTTACCAGCAGGTTTTGGCAACTCACCAGCCAGGGTGACGCTTTGCACTAAAAAGCAGCACAGCATTAGGATTAATCGCATTTCAGCCTCCACGTTTTAACATAAGTATAAGAATTATAATTTAGTTATCCTACTAGTTTATATATTTTATCTCTCCCCACGTTTATCCATCATAATCAGGATGTAAAAACGCCGTCAGTCGGCAGCCACCCGAGCGATGCTTAACCTTCTTACCGCAGACGCATGACAAGGAACCGTCCATCATGAAAAAAGATAGCTATGCCTTTTTAATTCCACTCATCGTTGGCGGGTTAGCGTTGATATTTGGCTTTGTTGTCTGGTCAATCGAGATTTATCGCGTGACATTTCTTACGGCCCTGGGGGAACAGTATCTTGCGGCTGTCACATTGCTGCTGCCGCTGGTGGCGATAGTGATGTTCGCCGCGAAGTGGGCGTTTAAAGACAAAACCCTTGTTGACGTTGTCAAACTTTACCTCGGCCTCATCATCTTCAGCCTGCCGGTTGCCATTTTCGTCATCTTTACCGCGGCCTGGCTACTGAACGGAGAATACTCTGCCTGGAGCCAACCTTACCGGTATGAATCCGGCAGCAGAAATAGCTGTTCGGGGGCGGAAGTCTATGAGCCGGAACTCAAGAGAGAGATCCGCATCTGTTATCCTCAGGGATATTATTTAATCGATGGCACCCTGTACGTGGAAAAGCGGAGTAATTCGCTGGGTATGGTGGTGCTTTGGGCGATCGCGCGATCCTGAACCTCAGGCTCGAATAACCCCTTTAGCCCGCCTCCAGCATCCCAAAGCTGACAATCCGCGAGCGGCCCAGCTCTTTCGCCCGGTACAACGCGACGTCCGCCGCGCGCAGCAGATTATCGCTCTGGGCGTGCTGCGGATAGCTGGCGATCCCGATCGACACATCCACCGGGCCAATCTCCGAAAGCCCGTAGCGCAGCGAAAGCGCATGCACGCTGTTGTAGATCTCCGTTGCAGCGGCGTGCGCTTCTTCCTCATCTGCACCGGTAAGAAGCACCAAAAACTCTTCACCCCCATAGCGGAAGGCCAGCCCGCTATCGTGTACCGCCCGTTGAATAATGGCTGCCACGCTTTTGATCACCAGATCGCCGGCCTCATGACCAAAGCGGTCATTAATGCTCTTGAAGTGATCGATATCGATCATCAGGCAGCTTACCGGCTCCTCGTTACGCACGGCCTGCTTCATTTGAGTACGTAACGTATCTTCCAGATGGTGGCGGTTACGCAGCCCCGTCAAGGGATCGAACAGGGCTTTTTCCAGCAGCGCATCGCGCAGCCGCTGGTTGGCCAGCGCCAGTCCCAGCGCCTCGGCCATCAGTTCCAGATAGGCGCGGGACGGCGCGGTTTCAGGCGTGATGTTCTGGAATGAGAGCAATCCAATCGCCTCGCCCTGAGCAATCAGGGGAACGCACAGCGATTGCTGCGCCTGTGATTCGGGCAGATGATAACAGCCGATATCCGGCTCGCCGTTCACTGGCGGATGGCTTTGACCACGCCGGACGGCCCAGCATTCGTCAGGATGGAACGGCTTTTTATCCCCTTCTGGCGATAGCCATTCGGCCGTACAGCGCATCTGCCACGGCTCGCGTTCCAGAATATACAGGCGCCCTGAAACCCCCGGCGCAATATTGGGTGCAAACAGCTCCGCCACATTCATCACGTCGGCAAAGTTTTCACAGCCCTGCAACCGCTGGGTCATTCGCGCCAGCAGTTCGCGGATGGCCCAGTCAGCATCGCGCTCTTTTTCCAGCCGCTGCCTTGCCAGCCCGTTCTCACGGAAGATGCGGATGGCCTGCGCCATATCACCGATTTCATCAACCTGGGTAAAGTTCGGCGTTTCGACGGCGTAATCCTGCGATGCAAGACGATGAACCACGTCACTCAGACGCACCACCGGACGGAGTACACGGCGCTTGAGGATGAAAACCATCACAAACAGGAAGAGCAGGGCGGTCAGGCCGACCATCACCTCAGAGGCCGTTCGAAGCGTTTTGGACGTTTTGGTTGCGGCCTGCACGTCGGCAATAATGCGCTTGTCCAGCAGCATGCGAAAGCGTTCGATAGTGTTGTGTGCCCGTTCGAGTTCCAGCTCATAGCTCTTACCAAACAGCAGCGAAACGGCCTGCTGTTCCTCGCCACGGGCGATACCGTCAATGGCAGCCTGCTGTTCATCCTGGAGATCGTCTACAATTTTCAGTCCGTCGTACAGCAGCGCCAGCTCTTCGCCCGATGCCCCCGTATTTTTGAGCTGTCGCAGCGTGTGTTCGATATTCTTCAGCTCGGCTTCTTTCGCCTGATATTTCTCAAGCACCTCGGGCTCTTTTTGGATGACGTAAAGCCGCGCCAGATCGGAGAGCATCCAGGTGTCTGTCTCGATCTCCTCCGTCAGCTGATCGAAGACCTGGCGTTGTTTAACGGCTTCACGTTCGATGTTATCGGCGTGGGAAGCCATCAGCATGACGATGCCGGAGGCAATGGTCAGGCACACCGTGACACCATAAGCCCAGTTCGTGATCGTGGCGATTCGCACCTGTTGGATCCTTCTACGACAAATGTGAAAGAGCGTTCATTTCAGATTATAGAAAACCTCTGATTTATCGCGAAAAAAAAGGCGGCACAGGGCCGCCTCACAGAACGCCTTTCTTTATAGATCCGGAGAATTTCTCCCCTCTTCGATAAAGTCTGCGTCCAGCTCCTCGGCGTTGCCTGCGTGATCGCGGCCGGAGAAGAGGTTCCAGCAGGCGATAAACAGAGCGGCAATCAGCGGCCCAATCACAAAGCCGTTGATGCCGTACAGCTCCATACCGCCGAGCGTGGTAATCAGTATCAGGTAGTCCGGCATTTTGGTGTCTTTGCCCACCAGCAGCGGACGCAACAGGTTGTCCACCAGCCCGACGATAATGACGAAGAAGCCCACAATGAACAGACCCTGCCACAGCTGGTGAGTGGCAAACAGGAAGATGGCGGCGGGAACCCAGACGATGGCCGACCCAACGGCAGGCACCAGGGAGAGAAATGCCATCAGTGCGCCCCACAATACGCTGCCGTCAATACCGACAATAGCAAAGGCGATACCACCGAGCGTGCCCTGAACCACCGCCACGACCGCCGTGCCTTTTACCGTGGCGCGCGAGACGCCGACAAACTTAGCGAACAGGTGCTGTTTGACGAAGTCAGACAGCGGCAGCGAGTCGAGGATCTGGCGCACCAGATACGGCCCGTCTTTCAGCAAGAAAAACAGCAGATACAGCATAATGCCAAAGCTGATGGCAAAGCCGAACGTCCCTTTCCCAATCAGGAACGCGCTGCCCGCCAGATACTGCCCGCCCTGTAACGCGACATCGGAGAGTTTTTTCTGGATCTGCGCGGCGTTGGTCAGGTTGTGATCCGCCAGGAAGCCGCTGGCCCAGTCCGGCAGGCGGTTGAAGATACCGGCGATCACTTCCGGGAACTGCGTGTTGTTCTGTTGCAGCCTGGTGTAAACCATGTTCAGTTCCACCGCGAGCGAGGAAAGGATCACCATCAACGGAATAAACACGATCAGGCAGATAATGCCGAGTGTGAGGAGTGAAGCCAGCCCGTTGCGATCGCCCAGCGCGGTACGCAGTTTGTTTTTCACCGGGTTGAAAATGATGGTCAGGATCGCGGCCCACAGAATCGCCGAGAAATAGGGAGACAGCACGTCAAAGAAGGCCCAGGTTACAAGGGCCAGGATGAGAATAAAGAAACCTTTGGTCAGTCCGTTAAATCGCATAGTGAGTCCTGGTGAAGAAGAAACTGTGTCGACTATAGAACTGATTTAAGGATTTACCAATAATTGCGCTGAAGTCGCGCCGGGTGGCTTTTTGTTAACAATCGCGGTATAACACTCCTTCTTTGGATGTTTAGATGTCCATACGTTTAGAAGGTAACATGCAAACACAACAAGAAAACGGGCAACTTAAGCGCACCATGAAAACCCGCCACCTGATTATGCTCTCGCTGGGTGGCGTTATCGGCACAGGGTTATTCTTCAATACCGGATATATCATCTCGACAACCGGCGCGGCGGGCACGCTGCTGGCATATCTTATCGGTGCGCTGGTGGTCTGGCTGGTCATGCAATGTCTGGGCGAACTTTCCGTGGCGATGCCGGAAACCGGCGCGTTTCACGTCTATGCCGCCCGCTATCTCGGTCCGGCGACGGGGTATACCGTGGCGTGGCTCTACTGGCTTACGTGGACAGTGGCGCTGGGATCGAGCTTTACCGCGGCCGGGTTCTGCATGCAGTACTGGTTCCCACAGGTTCCCGTCTGGACGTGGTGCGTTGTCTTTTGCGCTGTGATTTTTGGTCTTAACGTGATTTCCACGCGCTTTTTCGCGGAAGGGGAATTCTGGTTCTCGCTGGTCAAGGTTATCACCATCGTCGCCTTTATTATTCTCGGCGGCGCGGCCATCTTTGGCTTTATCCCGATGGCGGACGGCTCTGCCGCGCCGGGACTAAGCAACATTACCGCCGAAGGCTGGTTCCCGCACGGTGGCCTGCCGATCCTGATGACCATGGTGGCGGTCAACTTTGCCTTCTCAGGAACGGAGCTTATCGGCATCGCGGCAGGGGAAACGGAAAACCCACACAAGGTTATTCCGGTTGCTATTCGCACCACCATCGCCCGGCTCATCATCTTCTTTATTGGCACCGTGTTTGTGCTGGCGGCGTTGATCCCGATGCAGCAGGCTGGCGTGGAGAAAAGTCCGTTCGTGCTGGTGTTTGAAAAGGTCGGCATTCCGTATGCGGCGGATATCTTTAACTTCGTGATCCTGACGGCGATCCTCTCGGCGGCGAACTCGGGTCTGTACGCCTCTGGCCGTATGCTTTGGTCTCTGTCTAACGAGAAAACGCTGCCGCGCTGCTTTGCCCGCGTCAACAAAAACGGCGTGCCGCTGACGGCGCTTTCTGTTTCCATGCTGGGCGGCGTGCTGGCGCTGTTCTCCAGCGTGGTCGCGCCGGATACGGTGTTTGTGGCCCTGTCAGCCATTTCCGGTTTTGCGGTGGTGGCGGTGTGGATTAGCATTTGCGCGTCGCACTTCGTGTTTCGTCGCCGTCACGTGCAGTCCGGCCAGCCGCTATCCGCGTTGCAGTATCGCGCGCCATGGTATCCGCTGGTGCCCGTGCTTGGCTTTATCCTCTGTCTGGTGGCCTGCGTCGGCCTGTGGTTTGACCCAAGCCAGCGTATTGCCCTTTATTGCGGGCTTCCGTTTGTCGCCCTGTGTTATGGTGCGTACTACCTGACCCGAAATCTGACCACGCAGGAGCCTGAACATGTCGCAGAATAATCCGCTTACCGCCCTCCTTGAAAAACAGCCGTTTGTCGTGCTGGATGGGGCGATGGCAACGGAGCTGGAAGCGCGCGGTTGTAACCTTGCCGACAGTCTCTGGTCGGCCAAAGTGCTGATGGAAAATCCGGAGCTGATCCGCGACGTACACCTCGACTACTACCGCGCGGGTGCACAGGTGGCGATCACCGCCAGCTATCAGGCGACACCCGCAGGCTTTGCCGCTCGCGGGCTGGACGAGTCGCAATCCCGGACGCTGATCGGCAAAAGCGTAGAGCTGGCACGCAAAGCGCGCGAAGCGTACCTGGCAGAGAATGCGCAGGCGGGCACGCTGCTGGTGGCGGGATCTGTGGGCCCTTACGGCGCGTATCTGGCCGATGGTTCCGAGTATCGCGGCGATTATGTGCGTAGCGCTGAAGAATTTACCGCCTTCCACCGCCCGCGTGTAGAGGCGCTGTTGGATGCGGGCGCGGACCTCCTGGCCTGTGAAACGCTGCCTTCGTTCACTGAGATTAAGGCGCTGGCGGCGTTGCTGACGGCGTATCCGCGCGCCCGGGCATGGTTCTCATTTACCCTGCGTGACAGTGAGCACCTGAGCGACGGAACGCCGCTGCGGGATGTTGTTTCTGCGCTGGAAAGCTACCCGCAGGTTGTCGCGCTGGGGATTAACTGTATCGCGCTGGAAAACACCACGGCGGCGCTGACGCATCTGCACAGCCTGACGTCGCTGCCCCTGGTGGTCTATCCGAACTCCGGCGAGCATTACGATGCGGTGAGTAAAACCTGGCATCACCGCGGTGAAACGTGCGAGACGCTGGCGGGGTATTTACCGCAGTGGCTGGAAGCAGGCGCGAAGCTGATTGGCGGCTGCTGTCGGACCACGCCGCAGGATATTGCTGCGCTGACGGTTCAGCGCTGAGGCCTTTGCCGGGCGGCGGCTGCGCCTTACCCGGCCTACAAATTGCACGAACCGTAGGCCGGGTAAGCGTAGCGCCACCCTGCGAAACAACCGCACAAAATTCACTATCCTTTCCCGCTTTTTTTCTAAAAACGAATCGTCATTAGCGATTCTTTTTTATTCCTTTATCAAAATTCTCGCGCCGGAAATACTGCCCTTATAACAACAAGGGGAGCAGACGGTATGGCAATTTCATCGCGAATCACGTTACTTGGTGCACTGGCGCTGTGGGTATTTCAGGCGCAGGCGGTGGACGTCACCGTGGCGTATCAGACTTCCGCGGAACCGGCGAAAGTCGCGCAGGCGGATAACACCTTCGCCAAAGCGAGCGGGGCGAACGTCGACTGGCGCAAGTTCGACAGCGGCGCGGCAATTGTGCGGGCGTTAGCCTCGGGCGACGTGCAGATTGGCAACCTGGGTTCCAGCCCGCTGGCCGTTGCCGCCAGCCAGCAGGTGCCGATTGAAGTCTTCCTGCTGGCATCGCAGCTCGGAAATTCCGAAGCGCTGGTGGTGAAGAAAAGCATCACGAAACCCGAAGATTTGATTGGCAAACGCATCGCGGTGCCGTTTATCTCCACCACGCATTACAGCCTGCTGGCAGCGCTGAAACACTGGGGCATTAAGCCGGGCCAGGTGCAGATCATCAACCTGCAACCTCCAGCGATTATTGCCGCCTGGCAGCGTGGCGACATTGACGGAGCATACGTCTGGGCGCCCGCCGTCAACGAGCTGGAAAAAGATGGCACCGTGCTGACCGACTCCGAAAAAGTGGGGCAATGGGGGGCGCCAACACTTGATGTCTGGGTCGTTCGTAAGGACTTTGCCGAAAAACACCCTGAAGTGGTGAAAGCCTTCGCCAAAAGCGCCATCGACGCCCAGCAGCCTTACATCAGCAATCCGGATGAATGGCTGAAACAGCCCGCCAACCTGGAGAAGCTCTCACGTCTGAGCGGTGTGCCGGAAGCTGACGTGCCGGGGCTGGTGAAAGGCAACACCTATCTGACACCTGCGCAGCAGGTCCAGCAGCTGAACGGGCCGGTGAGCAAAGCGATTGTCGACACTGCGACGTTCCTGAAAGAGCAGGGCAAAGTGCCTGCGGTAGCAGCGGATTACAGCCGGTTCGTGACCGACCGCTTTGTGAAATAAGGGGGCTGCGATGCTGAACATTACCAACCTGTCTGCCGATTACGGCGGCAAACCCGCCCTGAAAGAGATCAACCTGACGCTGGACAGCGGTGAACTGCTGGTCGTACTGGGGCCGTCCGGCTGCGGGAAAACGACGCTGCTGAACCTGATCGCCGGGTTTGTACCGTATCAGCACGGCACGATCCAACTCGAAGGAAAACGGGTCACGGGGCCGGGCGCAGAGCGCGGCGTGGTCTTCCAGAACGAAGGGCTACTTCCGTGGCGAAACGTGCAGGAAAACGTTGCGTTTGGTCTGCAACTGGCCGGCGTAGCGCGTGAACAGCGTCTGAATACGGCGCGCGACATGTTGAAAAAGGTCGGGCTGGAGGGGGCTGAAAAACGCTTTATCTGGCAGCTTTCAGGCGGGCAGCGTCAGCGCGTCGGGATTGCCCGTGCGCTGGCGGCTAACCCTCAGCTGCTGTTGCTGGACGAACCTTTCGGGGCGCTGGATGCCTTTACCCGTGAGCAGATGCAAACCCTGCTGCTGCGCCTGTGGCACGAAACCGGCAAGCAGGTGCTGTTAATCACCCACGATATCGAAGAGGCCGTGTTTATGGCGACGGAGCTGGTGCTGCTCTCACCGGGACCGGGACGCGTGCTGGAGCGTCTGCCGCTTGAGTTTGCCCGGCGCTATATGGCGGGAGAGCCAGTACGCAGCATTAAATCAGACCCGCTATTTATCGAAAAACGGGAATACATCCTGAGCCGTGTGTTTGAACAGCGGGAGGCGTTCTCATGAGCATTGTCTTCAGTGAAAAAACGCGGCGGACGCGCCGTGCCTTACGCTGGCCGTTCTCTCGCCAGCTCACCTTAAGCGTCAGCACGCTGGTGGTGTTGCTGGCGGTATGGTGGGCGGTTGCCGCGCAGCAGTGGATCAGCCCGCTGTTTCTGCCCCCGCCAGGCCAGGTTCTGGAAAAACTGATCGCCATCGCCGGACCGCAGGGCTTTATGGATGCCACCCTCTGGCAGCATTTAGGCGCCAGTCTGACGCGTATTCTGGTGGCGCTGCTGGCGGCGGTCATTATTGGCGTTCCGGTGGGGATTGCGATGGGACTGAGCCCGACGGTGCGCGGCATTCTCGACCCGCTGATAGAGCTTTACCGTCCCGTACCGCCGCTGGCTTATCTGCCCCTGATGGTGATCTGGTTTGGCATCGGCGAGACGTCAAAGATCTTACTGATATATCTGGCTATTTTTGCGCCGGTAGCAATGTCGGCCCTGGCTGGCGTAAAGAGTGCGCAGCAGGTACGCATACGTGCGGCGCAGTCGCTCGGCGCCAGCCGCGCGCAGGTACTGCTGTTCGTCATTTTACCAGGTGCGCTGCCGGAGATATTGACCGGGTTGCGCATCGGCCTTGGGGTGGGCTGGTCAACGCTGGTGGCGGCAGAGCTGATTGCCGCCACGCGCGGCCTTGGGTTTATGGTGCAGTCGGCGGGAGAGTTCCTGGCGACTGACGTGGTACTGGCAGGGATCGCGGTCATCGCCGCGATCGCCTTTGGATTAGAACTGGGACTGCGCACGCTACAGCGTCGCCTGACGCCCTGGCATGGAGAAATACAATGAGTGAACGTCTGACGATTATCCCGTTGGGGCCGTACATTGGCGCGCAGGTGTCGGGCCTGGACGTAACCCGTCCGCTGAGCGATAACCAGTTTGAGCAGCTGTACCACGCGGTGCTGCGCCATCAGGTGGTGTTCCTGCGCGAGCAGGCCATCACCCCGCAACAGCAGCGCGCGCTGGCCCTGCGTTTTGGCGACCTGCATATCCACCCGGTCTACCCGCATGCGGAAGGGGTGGAGGAAATTATCGTGCTGGACACTCATAACGATAACCCGCCCGATAATGACAACTGGCATACGGATGTTACCTTTATCGACACACCGCCAGCCGGGGCGATTCTGGCAGCAAAACTACTGCCAGAGACCGGCGGCGATACGCTGTGGGCGAGCGGCATTGCGGCGTTTGAGGCGCTCTCCGCGCCGTTCCAGACCTTGCTAAGTGGCCTGCGGGCGGAGCATGATTTTAAAAAATCGTTCCAGGAGTATAAGTACCGTAAAACGGAAGAGGAGCACCAGCGCTGGCTGGATGCGGTCGCAAAACATCCGCCGCTGTTGCACCCGGTGGTGCGTACCCATCCGGTGACCGGCAAGCAGGCGCTGTTTGTGAACGAAGGGTTTACCTCGCGCATTGTGGACGTAACGGAAAAAGAGAGCGAGGCGCTGCTCAGCTTCCTGTTTGCGCATATCACGAAGCCGGAGTTTCAGGTGCGCTGGCGCTGGCAGGAGAACGATCTGGCGATCTGGGATAACCGCGTCACGCAGCATTACGCCAATGCGGATTACCTGCCGCAGCGAAGGATTATGCAGCGGGCGACGATCCTGGGGGATAAGCCGTTCTACCGTGCGGTTTGAGCCCCTCACCCTAACCCTCTCCCCAAAGGGGCGAGGGGACTGACTGGTGCGGTTTTCACCCTCTCCCTTTTAGGGAGAGGGCAGGGGTGAGGGTATTAAGTGCGCCTCTATATACCGCTGATAGCGGTTCGCCTTCAGATAACACAGATCCACCAGCACCAGCCCGTCGATACAGTTATTGAACGCCGGATCGCTGCCGAAATCGATAAACTGCACGCCGCCTGGCTCGCATAGCTCGGAATATTGTTTATAAAGCGGCGGAATACCGCAGCCCAGATTGCCGAGCAGGGATTTGAGCTTTGTCAGGTCATCCACGTAATCCACCCCGCTAAATTGCGCCAGCACGTCCGGGAGTGACGCCGGGTAGGGTTGACGCGAGGCGGCTAACGGGTGGCTGGCCGGAAACCAGAGACGATAAAACGCGACCAGCAGATCCCGGGCGGCAGGCGGTAAGCCGCCGGAGATGGACACCGGACCAAACAGGTAACGGTAATGTGGATAGCGCGCCAGATAGGCGCCAATGCCTGACCACAGGTAGTCCAGACCGCGACGTCCCCAGTAGCGCGGCTGTATAAAGCTGCGCCCCAGCTCAATGCCGTGCTCCAGTATGTCCTGCATTTTTTCGTCGTAGTGGAACAGGCTGTAACTGTACAATCCCTCGACGCCGCACTTTTCCACCTGCATGGCCGTTGGCATAAAGCGGTACGCGCCGACAATCTCGAGGTCATCATCATCCCACAGAATAAGATGCAGATAGTCATCATCGTAGCTGTCGGTATCCCGGCGTTTTCCGCTGCCTTCCTCCACGGCGCGAAAGGCAATCTCGCGCAGTCGCCCCAGCTCGCGCAGCAGAGGCGCCTCTTCCTGCCCGTTGCGCTGCCACAAATAGATGGTTTTACCATCGCTGGTTTTGCCCAGACATTCGGCCTGCGCCAGCTCCCGCTTCAGCGTGGCCCTGTCTTCCGGGCGGGCAATGGCGCACTGGGTTTTAAAGACGCCAGGCAATCCCTTGCCAAGTCGTATCACGTGCTGACGGCACTGCTCGGCCATCTCACGCGATGAAAGGGTAGAGCTAAACCGATCATTCCAGGCAATCTGCTGGCCGATTTTGATCGGCAGCTGGCTGTGGCGGCGGCGAAACATCTGTTGCATCAGCAGCAGCAGGGATACCGTCGGCGATACCAGGGTGCTGGCATAAAACAGCAGGCTGTTGTGGGCCTGAATATGTACCGGTAGCAGCGGTACCCGTAGTTTGCTGGCCAGCTTGATAAAGCCCGGATGCCACTTTTTATCGCGGATGCCTTTACGCGTTGGGCGGGAGACTTCGCCCGCCGGGAAGAAGATCAGCACGCCGGCGTTTTGCAGGTGCTGCTCCATCTTCACCAGAGATGCTTTTGCGGTTCTGCCGCCCATATTGTCCACGGGGATAAACAACGAGCTGAGGGGCTCAAGGTGAGACAGCATCCGGTTGGTGACAACCTTGACGTCCCGGCGCACGCGCGAAACGGCATACAGTAGCGCCAGCCCATCCAGGGTGCCCGTCGGGTGGTTCGCTATCACAATGAGTGGGCCGTGTTCGGGGATTTGTTCGAGGTCTCGGGCGGAAATGGTGCAGAGAATATCAAGGTGTTCCAGAACCTGCTCTACCATATCCAGCCCTTTCAGGTGACGGTGGCTGGCGGCAAACTGCTGAAATTCGTCTTCGTGGAGCAGTCTTTTTAACAGACTTTTTTGCCAGGGTGCGGGCCTCGCCTGAGGCCAAAGGTCATCAAGAACGCTGTCGAGACTAAACATTGATCACTCCTCCTGCCGTCTTGCCCAGACAGTAGAAGGAGGAGATGTCGGTTGTATTGCAGTTTAGTGAAGATTCGCGCAGAGAGCAGGCCGGGTATGGCGAAGCCACCCGGCGCTAAAGCGGATTAACGCAGAATTTTCTTCTCAGCCAGATCCAGCGCGAAGTAGCTGAAGATCAGATCCGCGCCCGCGCGTTTGATCGCCCCCAGGCTTTCGAGGATCACTTTCTCTTCGTCGATGGCACCCGCCTGCGCGGCGAATTTGATCATCGCGTACTCGCCGCTCACCTGGTATGCGCCCAGCGGCAGTTCGGTGCGTTCGCGAATGTCGCGCAGGATATCCAGATACGCGCCGGCCGGTTTCACCATCAGACAGTCTGCGCCCTGTGCTTCATCGAGCAGAGATTCACGAATCGCTTCGCGGCGGTTCAGCGGGTTCATCTGATAGGTTTTACGATCGCCCTTCAGCGCCGTGCCCGCCGCTTCACGGAACGGGCCGTAGAAGGAGGAGGCGAATTTGGTGGAGTAGGACATGATGGCGGTGTCGGTAAAGCCTGCCGCATCCAGCGCATGACGAATAGCCTGAACCTGACCATCCATTGCCGCAGAAGGTGCAATGAAATCCGCACCTGCGGCGGCGGCAACCACCGCCTGCTTGCCCAGATTCAGCAGGGTCGCATCGTTGTCCACGCCGTGATCGCACAGCACACCGCAGTGGCCATGAGAGGTGTATTCGCAGAAGCAGGTATCGGACATGACGATCATCTCCGGCACACTCTCTTTGCAGATGCGCGACATGCGTGCCACGAGGCCGTCTTCTTTCCATGCATCACTGCCGGTTGCGTCAGTGTGGTGGGAGATACCGAACGTCATCACCGAGCGGATGCCCGCATTCGCAATGCGTTCGATCTCGCGGGCCAGATGCTTTTCAGGAATGCGCATCACGCCCGGCATCGCGTCGATGGCTTTGTAGTCATCGATCTCTTCTTCAACAAAAATCGGCAACACCAGATCGTTTAAGGTCAGTGTTGTCTCTTCAAACATGGCGCGCAGTGCGGGTGACTTGCGCAGGCGACGGGGACGAGCAATTAAATCGGTCATGGTATGCCTGATGTTTGTGGAACAAAGAGGCTTAGTGTACCTGAAAGCGGAGAGTGGTGTTTTACTAAAGTTGTCTTTTAGATTTTCGAAATCGATTAATATACGCTACATGTATTTTGTATATATTATAAATCTTATTATGGTGTCCAGGGTGGTATGTGATATTGGTGAGGCTTCTATATTGGTTTGGGATTATAAATATAAATGATTTATTGCTTTTCATTATATGTGTCGAAGCAACTAAAGTAGTTTGCAATCAGTTGAATTTATAATATTTATTCATAATGATTGATATTGCCCTGGGTTTATAAGCTTATTTGTCTGAATACGGACTTAATGGAATCATTCATTGAACCTTTTCGAAGTGAAACTGCATAATTCCTTCCGCAATTAAACGTTGCCAAATGATTTGATGGACAAACTTGCTTACGTCCCTGAGGAGGGATGACCCAATGCAAACATGGAAAAAGAAACTGGTTGTATCACAACTTGCATTAGCCTGCACACTGGCTATCGCTTCTCAGGCCAATGCGAAAGATATATCCGGCACGACATATAATACTTTTGGATATGACAATACTGCGTCCACGCCCTGGTATTATGGTTATGCTGACTGGGATTATTCAGATGCCACACATGATGGTGACATTTATCCAGTCATCAATAAATCAACCGTAAACGGAGTTATTTCGACATACTATCTGGATGATGGTGTCAATGGCCGTACGAACGCGTTGAGTATTTCTAACAGCACCATTAACGGCATGATCACGTCAGAGTGTATGACCACGACGTGTGCAGAAGGCGTGGATACTGACGGCACTACGCATACCCAGTACGATCGTTTTAGCCTGACTGTTGATAACTCCACCATCAACGATACCTACGAGCATTATGCGTATGATGTCGTTAATGGCGATACCACTGAAACGCATTATCTGGACACCTATGGTCTGGGTAACGCCATCACCCTGGATGTTGAGTCTGATATCGTTATTCAGAACAATTCCCACATCGCGGGCATCACGCTGACGCAGGGTTATCAGGAGCTTGATAACACGCCATACGACGGTGTTGAAGGCGTTGCTAACAGCAGCAATATCTTTACCGATACGCTGGTGGTGAAAGACTCTGTGCTGACCTCTGGCGCATACAGCGATCTGGGTACCAGCGGCTTCTACGGTCAAACGGCGAAGCCAAGCGACTACGGTGAAACCAACGCCACGGCTGCGGATGATGCGGCGCTGATCGTTGCTGCCAGTGCGTCTGATAACGCCATGCAGACCACCGCTACCTTCGATCACTCTACCGTTACGGGTGACATTCTTTTCTCCAGCACCTTTGATAACAACTTCTACGAGAATGGCGATCCGGCAACGGATACCACAGAAGATGGCGTCTATAACCCAACCACCAACGGCTGGGATGGTACCGATAAACTGGATGTCACGCTGACCAACGGCAGTAAGTGGGTGGGTGCAGCGCAGTCCAGCGTTGAAGCTATCGGCACTGCGCAGATGTATGGCCAGGGCTACAGCAACGTAGACTGGCACGCATTGTCCCCGAATAGCATCTGGCCTGATTCTACCTTTGACAGCAACGGTCACGTTGCCGGTGAAGAGGTGTATCAGAGCGGCCTGTTCAACGTGGCGCTGGATAACGGTTCCGAGTGGGATACCCGCAAGATCTCCAACATCGATGCACTGACGGTGAACAACCAGTCTCAGGTCAATGTTGAAAACTCCGGCCTGCTGGCAGATTCCATCACCCTGACCAATGCTTCAACCTTGAATATTGGCGACAGCGGTGCCGTGGCAACCGACAGTCTGTATCTGGATAGCTACAGCCGTGCGGCACTGACTGAAGAGACGGCAGAACTGTATGCCAACACCATTACTGTAGACAACGGTGCAGAGCTGGCGCTGGGTCTGGGTCAGGTTGATACGCACAATATGGTGCTGACTGATGGCGGTGTGCTCAACGTTGCCAGCCGCGATTATGTGCTGAACAGCGACCTGAACAACGCACGCTATATCACCAACGATAGCCATAAAGCGGACTACGACTATGGTGTTGTCGCGCTGAACTCTGACGGCCATCTGGCGGTGAACGGTGACGTTGCCGGTAACTATAAAGTGCGCATCGACGATGCGACCGGTGCAGGCTCCGTAGCTGACTACAAAAACAAAGAGATCATTCGCGTCTATGACAATAACGCGGATACCGCTGCCAGCTTTACTGCGGCAAACAAAGCTGATTTAGGTGCATACACCTATCAGGCGCAGCAGAAGGGTGACACCGTTGTTCTCCAGCAGGAAGAGCTGACTGACTACGCCAACATGGCGCTGAGCATTCCTTCTGCTAATACCAACATCTGGAATCTGCAACAGGATACCGTGGGTACCCGTCTGACCAACAGCCGTCATGGCCTGGCAGATAACGGCGGCGCATGGGTGAGCTATTTTGGCGGCAACTTTGACGCGGATAATAGCACCGTTAGCTACGATCAGGACGTAAGCGGCATTATGGTGGGTCTGGATACTCAGATCGACGGTAATAACGCGAAGTGGATTGTCGGTGGTGCGGCTGGTTTCGCGAAGGGTGATATCAGCGATCGTACTGGTCAGGTCGATCAGGACAGCCAGACTGCGATGATCTACGCGTCGGCGAAGTTCATGAACGACATCTTCCTCGACAGCTCCATGAGCTACACCCGCTTCAACAACGACCTCTCTGCTACCATGAGCAACGGTCAGTATGTTGACGGTAATACCACGACTGACGCCGTTGGTTTCGGGATGAAACTGGGCTATGACTGGAAACCAAACCTGTCTGGCTACGTCACGCCTTACGCGGCGATCTCTGGCCTGTTCCAGTCCGGTGATGACTATCAGTTAAGCAACGACATGCGTATCGATGGCCAGTCTTACGACAGTATGCGTTATGAGCTCGGCGTGGATGCAGGTTATACCTTCAACTACGGTGGCGAGCAGGCATTAACCCCTTACTTCAAGCTGGCTTACGTGTATGACGATGCCGACAACAATGCTGATATCAACAATGACAGCATTGACAACGGCGTGGAAGGCTCTGCGGTTCGCGTGGGACTGGGCACTCAGTTCAGCTTCACGAAAAACTTCAGTGCTTACACT
Organism: Enterobacter cloacae complex sp. SYL003; assembly: GCF_049236925.1. NCBI lineage: Bacteria > Pseudomonadati > Pseudomonadota > Gammaproteobacteria > Enterobacterales > Enterobacteriaceae > Enterobacter > Enterobacter cloacae complex sp. SYL003. The sequence goes on from NZ_JBMKJK010000017.1 coordinate 80,796, forward strand.
GATGCGACTTATCTGGGCGGCGGCGACGTTGACCAGAACTGGGGAGCAAACCTGGGTGTGAAATATACCTGGTAAGAAAAAACGCGGGGGATTTTGCCCCCGCTTTTTTATGTGCTTTAAAAATAATAAAGAACCGACATATACAGATGACTTGAGGTATGCATGAACGTTAATGCGAAACCACTTTCTGAATTAAGCCGGCTCATAAAGTGTCTGGAAGTCGCCGGTACCCCATTTAAAACGGAACCACAACAATTTATAACTACCGGCAATAATGATGATGAACCATTGACATTTGTAATACAATCCGGCCTGACAGTCGTTCACCGTAAATCAGATGAATTACTCGTGGGTATTGCACGGGCACCCTATATTCATGGATTAAGTGCATGGATTAATGACAGCTATCTTGAATATTCCCTGATGGCACAAACACCTTGTACCGGATTTTATTTGCCAGCCTCTACTGCATGCGAAATTATTCAAGAAGCGCAACTCTGGCAAGAAGCATTCTGCTGGCTTTCATGGCTAAATCATTTACTGGGAAAACGTGATATCCAGCTGGTCGGAAATAATTCGTATAGCCAAATTCGGGCGATGCTAATCAATATGGCCGAGTGGGATGACACGCTACGCTCAAAAATTGGTGTGATGAATCATATTCAGCGTAGCACGCGTATATCACGTTCGGTGGTTGCGGAGGTTCTGGCGGCGCTGCGTCAGGGGAACTACATCAATATGAGCCGGGGCAAACTGATCAGTATCAACCGTTTGCCCACGGACTATTAAGCTCAGTTAGCGGCCGTAAGTATCTGCGCTTTATTGGCGCTCAGCTCGGCTACAAGGTTATTTACGCCATCACTCATATTCACGAAGCGGGTGTTCGGTGACCGGGTGACCACCACAAAAGCGCCCACGTTTGATTGCGGAATCATCGCCATGTAGGTGATGAATCCGCCACCCCCACCGGTTTTTTGAATAATACCCGGGCGACCATCTTTTGGCGCCATATATACCCAGCCCATGCCGAGGGCATCGGCTTTACCGGGAACATCCATACCGATGACGCGACGTAACTGAGCACGCTGGTAGATGAGCGTCTGCATTCGGTCGGCCTGATTACTGCGCGCGTAAAAATCCGATGAGAGGAACTGTTGCATCCAGCGCATCATGTCGCCAGGCGTAGAGTAAACCCCACCGCTGCCAATGGCTGCCAGCGTGTTATTACACGGGCTGGCCCCTTTTTCCGCCACCATCAGACGCTTGCACTGGTCCGGGGAGGGGGTGTAAGTAGTATCTTTCATCCCGAGCGGACGCGTGATTTGCTCTTCAAAAAGTTGAGGGTAAGGCTTACCTGATGCCGTTGCTAACGCGTCGGCCAGCAGATCAAACGCCAGGTTAGAATAGCCAGCCTGAGAACCCGGAGCCGATTTCAGCGTTGCGGTGCTCAGGTAATTCCAGCGTTGTTCGCGAGTTGGCCAGACAAAGACAGGGCGATGCGCAGCGCCACCGGGCTGTTCTCGCGGCAGGGCGCTGGTATGGGTCGCCAGGTTCACCAGCCTGATCGGCGTTCCCTGATATGTCGGAACGCGAGCGCCGGGTGGCGCATATTTGCTGAGCGGATCGTCGAGTTTTACCACGCCTTGATCGAGCAATTTCACCAGCATTTCGCTGGTCATCAGCTTGGTTATCGACGCGACACGGATAACGGAATCCAGCTGCGGGCGAACGTTATTTCCCGGTCGTGTTTCACCGAAGCTGCGAAACACCCGCTGGTTACCGTCGATCACGACCAGCGCCATTCCCGTCGCACCACTGCCGTAATAAATAAGGTTCGCATAGCGATCGGCAATGTCAGAGGCCAGAACCGGTGCCGTCAGAGGCTGTGCTGCCTGGGCGGTGGACAGGCTCACCGCACACAGCGCGGCGAAAGAGAGCAGACAACGTTTCAACGAAAAGCATCCATCCAGTGAATAAGGAGAGTTACGGGTAGTTATACTACTAATCGGCGTCGGGCAATCGTCCGATTTGCATAACGATAGCGAGAAAAACGTAACCGTGGGTAAATTTGCACAATTTACTTACGGCCAGACTCCCATTTTGTGACATCGGGCTTATGATAGTCACCAGTTACATTCATTATTGCGGAGAACGGTATGTCTGAAAAGCGTGTGGTTTTGGTGGTTGATATGCAGAATGGGGTGTTTAAGACGCCGCGCCATCAGAGTGAGAAATGTGTCTCACTGATCAATCAGCTTACCCAGGCTGCTGAGGCCGTTATTTTCATACAGCATACTGAAGCTGGCGGGCTAGAGGAGGGGTGCGAAGGGTTTGCATTGCTGCCCGATCTCAACCAGCCGGCAGGGGCGTTTTACGTCACGAAGACCGCTTGCGATGCCTTCTATAACACTTCGCTCGAGGCACTGTTGCGCGAACAGGAGATCGATGAATTTATTATCTGCGGCTGCGCGACGGATTATTGTGTCGATGCCACCTTTAAAAACGGTGTCAGCCGGGGCTACCACATCACGGTTGCGGAGGATGCCCACACCACGGCCAATCGTCCAGCGGCCGATGCCCAGGTTCTGATCGCGCACTATAACGATGTCTGGCGTAACTTCATCGCCCCTGCCAACCCGCCTTCGGTGAAACGCACCGAAACAATTCTTGAAAACTGGAAAGCGAACTAATAATTCACCCGCAGGTCTGACTTTTTTGCCTGAGCCGGGAGGCTGGCCCAGGCAAGGTTTCGTGTGGCGATATGTTAAACACAGCAACAGCCATAACAACAAGAAGGAAGCACAATGTTTAAGTCTTTTTTCCCAAAGCCGGGGCCCTTTTTCCTGTCGGCATTTATTTGGGCACTGCTGGCTGTCATTTTCTGGCAGGCCGGTGGCGGCGCGTGGCTGACCCGTCTTACGGGGGCAACGGGCGACATTCCCATTAGCGCTGCGCGCTTCTGGTCCATGAGCTATCTGCTTTTCTACGCCTATTACATGCTCTGCGTGGGGCTTTTTGCCATGTTCTGGTTTATCTATTCGCCTCACCGCTGGCAATACTGGTCGATTCTCGGCACGTCGTTAATCATCTTTGTCACCTGGTTCCTGGTGGAAGTGGGCGTGGCGGTCAACGCCTGGTATGCGCCGTTTTACGATCTGATCCAGACGGCGCTGAGTTCGCCGCATAAAGTGACCATTAACCAGTTCTACCATGAGGTGGGGATCTTCCTCGGCATCGCCCTCATCGCCGTGGTGATCGGCGTGATGAATAACTTTTTCGTCAGTCACTATGTGTTCCGCTGGCGTACCGCGATGAACGAACACTATATGGCGCACTGGCAGCACCTGCGTCATATCGAAGGTGCCGCACAGCGTGTGCAGGAAGACACCATGCGTTTTGCCTCTACACTGGAAGATATGGGCGTGAGCTTTATTAATGCCATCATGACGCTGATCGCCTTCCTGCCGGTGCTGGTGACGCTCTCATCCCACGTTCCGGAACTGCCGATTGTCGGCCATCTGCCGTACGGCCTGGTCATTGCCGCGATTGTCTGGTCGCTGATGGGAACGGGACTGCTGGCAGTGGTGGGGATCAAGCTGCCGGGGCTGGAATTTAAAAACCAGCGCGTGGAAGCGGCCTACCGTAAAGAGCTGGTGTATGGTGAAGACGATCCCAACCGTGCGTCACCGCCTACCGTGCGTGAGCTGTTTGGCGCCGTACGTCGTAATTACTTCCGCCTCTATTTCCATTACATGTATTTCAATATCGCGCGCATCCTTTATCTTCAGGTTGATAACGTTTTCGGGTTGTTCCTGCTGTTCCCGTCCATCGTTGCGGGTACGATTACGCTCGGTCTGATGACCCAGATCACCAACGTTTTTGGTCAGGTTCGCGGTTCGTTCCAGTACCTGATTAGCTCCTGGACTACGCTGGTGGAGCTGATGTCCATCTACAAACGTTTACGCAGTTTCGAGCGTGAGCTGGACGATAAGGATTTGCAGGAAGTCACCCATACATTAGGTTAAAAAGGAATTGCTATGCCATTTGCCGTACCACGTGCATTACCGCTGACGTTACTCGCCGCCGTCGTGCTGGCGGGCTGTGCCGAGAAAGGGGCTACCCCGCTCAAAGAAGGGGAGAAGCCCGTTGATGTGGCGAGCGTGGTGCGGCAAAAAATGCCCGCCAGCGTGAAGGATCGCAGTGAGTGGGCTGATGCGCTGGCAACGACCTTCAAAAGTCAGAAGATCGCGCCTACCGAGGAGAACATCTGCTCGGTGCTGGCGGTGGCGCAGCAGGAATCGATGTATCAGTCAGATCCTGTTGTGCCTGGCCTGAACAAAATCGCCTGGAAGGAGATCGACCGCCGGGCCGAATCGATGCATATCCCGGTTTTCCTGGTACATACCGCCCTTAAAATCACCTCTCCAAACGGGAAAAGCTACAGCGAACGGCTGGATACGGTGAAAACCGAGAGGCAGCTCAGCGCCATTTTCGATGATTTCATCAATATGGTGCCGATGGGGCAGAAGCTGTTTGGCTCGCTGAATCCGGTACATACCGGCGGTCCGATGCAGGTAAGCATCGCATTTGCGGAAAAGCATACCGACGGCTATCCGTGGGATATCGACGGTACGGTGCGTCAGGAAGTCTTCTCCCTGCGCGGTGGGCTGTGGTTTGGGACGTATCACCTGCTGAATTATCCGGCCAGCTACGATAAACCGCTGTATCGTTTTGCCGACTTTAACGCGGGCTGGTATGCCAGCCGAAATGCAGCCTTCCAGAATGCGGTAAGCCGTGCCAGCGGTGTGAAGCTCGCTTTGGATGGCGATCTCATTGCTTACGGCAGCAGCGAGGCAGGGTCCACCGAACGGGCAGTGCGAAAACTTTCGACGAAGCTGGAGATGAGCAACAGTGACATTCGCCGACAGCTGGAGAAGGGTGACAGCCTGGCGTTTGAGAAAACGGATCTGTATAAGCAGGTTTTCGCGCTTGCAGAGAAGAAAAGTGGAAAGGCACTACCCAGAGCCATTCTGCCAGGCATTCAGCTTGAAAGCCCGAAGATCACGCGTAACCTGACGACCGCATGGTTCGCAAAACGCGTGGACGATCGTCGGGCTCGCTGTATGGGACTGTAATCAGTGGCGGTTGCGCCAGCGCAGCACGAGCGCAATCACGCCCAGAACCATGCTGCCCGCGAGGAAGGGAATGAGCCCGAATACGGTGCTCACGCCTAAACCGATTTCAACGCGCGGGCGGCCGGTATCCTGCACCTGCATCAGATGCTCATACACGCCAGGGGCATGCACCAGCATGTTCAGCAGTTGGGTTCCTGCCCAGAAACAAAACAGAACAAACAGGGCATAGGCAATATTCCCCGCCGTGGAGGTTTTTGGTTGTTTTCCGCCAAAAATCGGTTTCGACAATGTAAAGTCTGCCATAAGACCTCCCGAAAATATCACTCTGTTTTAATACGCGTCGTACAGGGTGAGTGTGACAGGTCATAGCATTTGTCAATATCAGAATCGTGGGAAATTCGGCTCAGGATTTCTCCTGGATTGTCGATTTCTGCATCACGTCACAAATTGATAACATAAGTGAAACTACGCTGCTTTTCAGAATTTACGTATCCGCCACAGACGGCTTTATCAAACTGTGAGAGGATAGTTTTTTTTCTGCCGGAGTTGTCATGAAGCTCACTTCCAAACTACGCCGTGACTGGCATTACTACGCCTTTGCGATCGGGCTGATCTTTATACTCAACGGTGTTGTCGGGCTGCTGGGATTTGAAGCGAAGGGCTGGCAAACCTATGCGGTTGGGCTGGTGACCTGGGTAATCAGTTTCTGGCTGGCGGGATTCATTATCCGCCGTCGTCCCGATGAGACGACGGCAGAGAAAGCCGACTAACCGTCAGTTAACAGAGCTTTTCAGGGCGCTGTCAGCGGCGTGACGCTCCAGCGCCAGTTCAATCAGGCGGGTGATCAGTTCCGGATAGCTTATTCCGCTGGCCTGCCACAATTTCGGGTACATGCTGATATTGGTAAAGCCCGGCAGGGTGTTGATTTCGTTAATCACTACCTCGTTATCCGCCGTCAGAAACACATCGACGCGCGCCATCCCACTGCATCCCAGCGCCTGATAGGCTTCAACGGCGATCGCCCGGATCTTGTCGTTAACGTCAGGATCGAGCGCGGCGGGAACCACAACCTGGGCACCTTTGTCGTCAATATATTTGGTGTCGTAGGAGTAGAAGTCGCTATTCAGCACCACTTCACCACAGGTACTCGCCTGCGGGAAGTCGTTACCCAGTACGGCGCACTCAATTTCGCGCCCGTTAATTCCCTGCTCAACCACCACCTTGTGGTCAAACTCAAAGGCCAGACGAACGGCATCGTTAAACTGTGCTTCGCTGGTGACTTTGCTGACGCCGACGGACGAGCCCTGATTCGCCGGTTTCACGAACAGCGGCAGGCCGAGTTGCGCCTGGATCTGCGCGAAGCTGTGTTTATCGCGGTTGGCGCGAGTGAGCGTGACGAACGGTGCAATATTCAGACCGGCGTCGCGCAGCAGACGTTTTGTGACGTCTTTATCCATGCAGGCGGCAGAACCCAGCACATCGGAGCCGACAAACGGCAGGTTCGCCATCCGCAACATGCCTTGCAGGGAGCCGTCTTCGCCCAGCGTGCCGTGAACGATAGGGAACACCACGTCAATCTGTGCCAGCGCCTGCGCGTTCCCGGCATCGATAAGCTGTCCCTGTGCCACGCCTGGAACCGTTGCGACGCTGATATCAGAAGGATTAAGGGCGATGCGCGCCGGATCATCAGCGTGTAACAGATACTGGCTGGCATCGTTAACATGCCATTGGCCCTGTTTATCAATGCCCAGCAGCACCACGTCAAAACGGCTTTTATCAATCGCATTAACGATATTTTTAGCCGATTGCAATGACACCTCGTGCTCTGATGATTTTCCCCCAAAGACAATACCTACGCGCTGCTTTGCCATCTCACTCTCTTCCAGTCTGACGAAAAGCCAATAACATACCACGATGCCCGGCGGGTTTCGCGGCCTTCTGCCATAATGTTTTGAGGGATGTTGAAGGGGGGCGCGTGAAAGGAAAAGGTCTGCTTATTCTTATTGTTATTGCCGGGATCGCCACGGTGGGCTACCGCTGGTTGCCGCCGCATTACAACCCTTTCGTGCCGCTTACGCTTGACGATCCGCCTGGAAAAATAACCCAGTTTAAAGTCCGGCGCTTAACGCCGCAGGCGTGCGCAAACCTGTTAGCGCAGGCGAATCAACGCCAGCTTATCCGTACCCAGGCGGTCGCTGACAGCGCCGGTGAGTGTCCGCTGAGTAACGTGGTGCGCGTGCGCGATTTTGGCCCGGTCAGCCTCAACGGCAGCTTCCTTGCCAGTTGCCCGCTGGCGTTAAGCTCGGCGCTGTTTGTCAGCCAGCAGGCCCGGCCGCTCACCAAAACCTGGACCGGCAGCGAGCTTACGCGTATTGAACATCTGGGCAGCTTCGCCTGCCGCAATATCTACAGCCGCCCGGATGCGCGGCGCAGCGAACATGCCACGGCGGATGCGCTGGATATCAGCGCTTTCAGGCTTGCAAACGGACAGCGTGTTACCGTCCTCAACGGCTGGAAAGCGGAAAAGACGCAGCCCTGGCTACAGGCGCTGCTGTCGGCAAGCTGCGGCTATTACGGTAACGCTCTGGGGCCGGACTACAATGCCGCCCATGCCAACCATTTCCATCTGGGAATGCGCGGCTATGGCTTATGTCGATGAAGCATAATCTTCCGCCGAAAATTGGATAGATTGTGACTTATCTCACAAATATGATGACTGGGAAGATAAAACACCAAAGTCTGCAAGGCCGCATCTCTGGCGCTATGTCATTGCGCGTAACTTGCTAATCTGTCGGCGAATTCGCCTAAAAATGAAGACTATTTCTGTTATGGAATCCTGGAAAGTTAACCTCATTTCAGTCTGGTTCGGCTGCTTCTTCACCGGACTGGCTATCAGCCAGATATTGCCCTTCCTGCCGCTTTACGTGTCGCAGCTGGGGGTCACTTCCCATGAAGCGCTCTCTATGTGGTCCGGCCTGACGTTCAGCGTGACGTTTCTGGTGTCCGCTATTGTGTCACCGATGTGGGGCAGCCTTGCGGATCGCAAGGGGCGCAAGTTGATGCTGCTCCGCGCCTCGCTGGGGATGGCGATAGCCATTTTGCTCCAGGCCTTCGCCACCAACGTCTGGCAGCTGTTTATTCTGCGGGCGATAATGGGGCTGACCTCCGGGTACATTCCGAATGCCATGGCGCTGGTGGCCTCACAGGTACCGCGCGAGCGGAGCGGCTGGGCACTCAGCACGCTTTCCACGGCCCAGATTAGCGGTGTAATTGGCGGCCCCCTGCTCGGCGGCTTCCTGGCTGACCATGTTGGGCTGCGTGCGGTCTTTATCATTACCGCCATCCTGCTAACGGTCAGCTTTTTGGTCACCCTTTTTCTGATAAAAGAGGGCGGTCGGCCTGTCGTCAGCAAATCAGAACGCCTGAGCGGAAAGGCGGTTTTCGCCTCGCTACCTTATCCTGGCCTGATGATTAGCCTTTTTGTGACAACGATGGTGATCCAGCTCTGTAACGGCTCGGTGGGACCGATTCTGGCGCTGTTTATCAAGTCGATGGCACCGGACAGCAGCAACATTGCTTTTCTGAGCGGGATGATTGCCGCCGTGCCGGGCGTGTCGGCGCTGATGTCCGCTCCGCGTCTGGGGAAACTGGGCGACAGGATCGGTACGGCACGCATTCTGATGGCAACGCTCATCATTGCGGTGATCCTTTTCTTTGCCATGTCGTTCGTCACAACACCGCTTCAGCTCGGGGTGTTGCGCTTCCTGCTTGGCTTCGCGGATGGTGCTATGCTGCCCGCTGTACAGACGCTGCTGGTGAAATATTCCAGTGACCAGGTAACCGGCCGCATTTTTGGCTACAACCAGTCGTTCATGTATTTAGGCAACGTAGCGGGCCCGCTTATTGGCGCCTCGGTCTCGGCGATGGCGGGTTTCCGCTGGGTATTTGCCGCGACGGCGGTAGTGGTGCTTCTTAATATTATTCAACTGGCCTTTGCCTTGCGCCGTCGCCGGCGAATCGCTGAGGCAAAGTCAGGCCGACAAACACGATAATATATTATTAATTCTTATGATGGCCGCATTTTTATATAACGAAATGCGGCTTCTGTCTTTTAGAAAAACGTTTCGCTTGCGCTCCGAAATATCTTTTTTGGCAGCAATGTCACTTTTGCATAAGATAAAACCAATCCATGCTTTTCATTATTCAGTGAGGGTGTTAATTTCAGGGGAAATCACATAAGGACATAGCACCATGAAAAATCTCATTGCTGAGTTGTTGGTTAAGCTTGCCCAAAAGGAAGAAGAGTCGAAAGAGCTGGTTGCCCAGGTCGAGGCGCTGGAGATCGTTGTGACGGCGCTGCTGCGACAGATGGCAAAACCAGAGCAGGAGGCGTTGATCGACAACGTTGAAGGCGCGCTGGAAAAAGCTCGCCCTGATTCACAGGTGCCCGCAGAGGACGCGGAGCTGCTTCAGCAATACGTAAAGAAGCTTTTAAGGCATCCTCGCAGTTAACCGGCCAGAGGTGAAATGACGTGTCACAGAATTGTCATGCAGGATGCCTGGCGTCGCTCTGTTTTTATTTTTACCCCGTTACCATGGGGAAATTAAAATGAAGCAGAGCACACTTTTCACCGCATTAAACTCGCTCGTAATTACCTCCTCCGTTCCTGCGAAACCGGTTAATAATAATCGCGCTGCGACGGGACTGAAATAACCCTGAATCACGGTGAAAATCATGGCCGCAGGGTGGTTTTTTTCCCGTAACGAACCAGACTTAACGTGGAACTTCACATAAAGGATGGTGCAATGAAAACAACAATACTGGTTACCCTGCTCTCTGGCCTGTGTCTGATCGCCTCAGCACATGCGGAAGAGAAAACGTTAACGCCCCAGCAGCAGCGCATGACGACCTGTAACCAACAGGCGACCTCGCAAAGTCTGAAAGGGGATGCCCGTAAAACGTATATGAGCGACTGCCTTAAAAATGGTACGACCAAACCGGGTGAAAAAAGCCTGACCCCGCAGCAGCAAAAAATGCGCGAGTGCAATGCCCAGGCGACACAGCAGATGCTGAAAGGCGACGATCGCAGCAAGTTGATGAGCGCGTGCCTGAAAAAACAGGCGTAGTGCTAACGGGTGAGTCACGGCTGTGGCTCACCCAAAATTTCATACTTTCCCCGCTATCCCCCTCTCTATAATTTGGGAAAATGTTTCAGAATATTCCCAAAAATGATGAATGATGAGTTTTATGACAATCAAGAGAACATTCGGGAAGCGTGGTATCAGCAGCTTTCTCAGGATGACTCATACCGTTCCGGTCTGCGATTTGCCCGGCGAATACGGCTGGCACGCATCGTTGGTCTGGCGGCGCTGTTTGTTCCGCTTGCCAGCGTTCTGGTGAGTCAGCTTCTTTCTGGCGTCTGGTGGTTGTTATTGGTGGGCTGGGTCTTTGTCTGGCCCCATCTGGCCTGGCAGCTGGCTTTTCGTTCGACCTGCCCCCACAGCGGTGAAATCGTTAATCTGAAAATCGATGCCATCATTGCTGGCGTCTGGATGGGCTTAATAGGGTTCAATGCACTGCCAACGGCGGCGCTGATCGTGATGATCGGCATGAACATGATGGGATCGGGGGGATGCCGCTTATTTCTGACAGGACTTGCGCTGCTTGCTCTGTCTGCCCTGCTCACCGTGCAATCCACGGATACTCCTGTGCTATTGACCTCTGAACCGCTGGCGTTGTGGCTGACGCTCCCCGTGCTGGTGGTCTACCCCATGCTGTTTGCCTGGCTCAGCCACCGCACGGCGATCCGGCTGGCAGAGCATAAGCGTCGGCTTGAGCTGATGAGTACCCGCGACGGAATGACCGGCGTGTTCAATCGCCGTCACTGGGAAACGTTGCTGCGTAACGAATTTGAGGCCTGCCGTCGCAGCCATCGACAGGCGACGATACTGCTCATCGATATCGATCACTTCAAGACGATCAACGACACCTGGGGGCATGACGTGGGGGATGAAGCGATTGTCGCCATCACGCGCCAGCTTCAGCTGACCCTGCGCGCAGGCGATTATATTGGCCGCTTCGGGGGAGATGAATTTGCGGTGATCATGTCCGGCACGCCTGCCGACAATGCGATTGCGGCGATGGCGCGCGTCCATGAAAGGCTGGTCAACATGCCGCTGCACGGAGCACCTATGGCGAGGTTGTGTATCAGCGTTGGGGTTGCCCCCTGGGGGGCGCAGTTCACGCACTATCGTGAATGGCTAAAGGCCGCGGACGTGGCCCTCTATAAAGCCAAAAATGCCGGACGGGGTCGCACCGAAGTGGCCGCCTGACGCCCGGCGTAACGCATCAGGACTTACTCAGCTTCTCTGATTTTTCCATGCATTTTTCCATCGCCTCGATCACGGCGGAGCGGAACCCGCGCTCTTCCAGCACGCGCACGGCTTCAATGGTTGTGCCACCCGGAGAGCACACCATATCTTTCAGTTCGCCCGGATGTTTACCCGTTTCCAGCACCATTTTGGCCGAGCCCATCACCGCCTGCGCTGCAAATTTGTAGGCCTGCGCGCGTGGCATACCGCCAAGTACGGCGGCATCAGCCATGGCTTCGATAAACATAAAGACATACGCCGGGGCAGAACCACTCACGCCGACAACCGGGTGGATCATCGGTTCGGCAATCACTTCCGCTTCGCCGAAGCAGCGGAAAATGTTCAATACATCCGCCACCTCTTCAGTAGTAACCAGCGCGTTTGGGGTAACGGAGGTCATACCGGCATTTACCAGCGACGGGGTGTTTGGCATGGCGCGAACAATCTTACGGTCGTGCCCCAGCGCGCGGGCGAGCTGGTCGAGGGTCACGCCTGCGGCAATCGACACCACCAGGCTCTCTTTGTTCAGGCTGGAGGTGATCTCGCTCAGGACTTTAATCATGATATTCGGCTTAACGGCGCCAAAGACAATGTCCGCCACCTGAGCCACTTCCTGCGCGCTTTCGGCGGCGTTGATACCATACTCATCACGCAGCGCCGCGACTTTATCCGGGGATGGGGTATAGACCCAAATCTGCCCCGGCAGCACCTGGCCGCTGGCTATCAGTCCACCGAGGATAGCTTTACCCATGTTTCCGCAGCCGATAAACCCGATTTTCTTATCCATCACGTCTCTCCGTTATTATGCGTTGTTATCTCTCATTGATAGCTTAACAACGAAATGCAGGCGACAATAGTCGCCAGAATCATAATGGGGAGACACTATGGCGATTTGGGTTGATGCGGACGCGTGTCCGAATGTGATTAAAGAGATTTTATTCCGCGCCGCCGAGCGGGTGCAGATGCCGATGACGCTGGTGGCGAACCAGAATATCCGCGTGCCGCCCTCCAGGTTCATTCGTTCTCTGCGCGTGCCGGCCGGGTTCGACGTGGCAGATAACGAGATAGTACGCCTGTGTGACGCAGGAGATCTGGTGATCACGGCGGATATCCCGCTGGCTGCCGACGTGCTGGCGAAGGGGGCCGCGGCGCTTAACCCGCGCGGAGAACGCTATTCGCCGGCAACGATCCGGGAGAAGCTCACCATGCGTGATTTTATGGATACCCTGCGTTCCAGCGGCGTGCAAACCGGTGGGCCGGACAGCCTGTCGCAGCGCGATCGCCAGCAGTTTGCCGCCGAGCTGGATAAATGGCTGCTGGAAGTGAAGCGCCGCCCGGCGTAGCCCACCTCCGGGCTGTTTTGTGGTACAGTGTGACTTCCACAGGCTTGTCATTCCGTACCGCTTTGCAGTAAAGTTAGCGCAACATCTTCTGCAATCATTTCTTTACAGCCTTCAGTTATCCGGCAGCAAGGGGAACACCTGGTTATGAACCCACCCATCTTTTTAGTTGGCCCTCGCGGCTGTGGGAAAACCACCGTTGGTCTGGAGCTGGCGCGTCTGTGCCAGAGTCAGTTTGTCGATACTGACCACTGGCTCCAGGAGAATGCCGGTAAGACCATCGCCGATATCGTGGAGAATGAGGGGTGGGAGAGCTTTCGTGCGCGCGAAACGGCCACGCTGGAAGCGGTGACCGCACCGTCGACCGTGATTGCGACCGGTGGAGGCATTATTCTGGCGCCGTATAACCGCCAGTTTATGCGCGAAAAGGGTGTCGTAATCTACCTTTGTGCCCCGGTTTCTACGCTGGTGGGGCGGCTGGAGGCGTTTCCGGAAGAGGGACAGCGCCCGGCGCTGACCGCGAAACCGCTGAGTGAAGAGGTCAGCGACGTCCTCGCCGAACGCGATGCACTGTACCGCGAGGCGGCACACCACGTTGTGGATGCGTCAGCGTCACCCGAGAAAGTTGCGATTCAGATTATTACCGCCCTGCGTTTGGCTTGCGCCAGCTAACAGCCGTCTATACTCATAGCTCAGACATAAAAAAAGGATGAGCTATGCCAACCAGACCTCCCTATCCACGTGAAGCCCGCATCGTTACCGTTGAAAAAGGTAACGGCGATCAGACCGTAACCTGGTACCAGCTGCGTGCCGATCACCCTAAACCTGATTCGCTGATCAGCGAACATGAAACCGAACAGGAAGCGCTGGATGCGAAACGGCGCTATGAGGATCCTGAGAAGTCCTGATAGGAATCCGAATTCGTTACAACCGTGCCTGAATCACACTTTTAACATATCGCTGATGTTAAGCAGCAGTTAATATTTAGTTATTACAGGTGGATTCGGAAAGGCAAGTCGATCTTTACATTACGGTGTAGAGATCCCCTGCTACCCTTGGTGCTGTTTTGTTGAAAAAATGAACAGTGCAGCGTAGTGAGCCTGTACTTGTGTGGCAGTTGTGGTAGTAACGGAAGGCGATCAAAATGAAGGCGACGTTGGCGATCCTCACGATTGGTGTGGTGCCTGTAAGCGAAGTATTACCGCTCTTAACCGAGCATGTCTCTGAACAACAAATTACGCATCTCAGTCTGTTAGGGAAGCTCAGTCGGGAAGAGGTCATGGAAGACTACGCGGTCGGAGAGGGGGAAGATCCCCTGGCAACGTTACTCAGTGACGGTAAACTGGCGCATGTGTCGCGCCAGAAAATCGAGCGCGCGCTACAGGGCGTGATCGAAGTGCTCGACAATCAGGACTATGACGTTATTTTGCTGATGAGCACGGCACCCGTTAAAGGACTCAGCGCGCGTAATGCCATTCTGCTCGAACCGATGCGGATTATCCCCCCGCTGGTGGCGTCAATTGTTGATGGTCATCAGGTGGGCGTTATCGTTCCCGTAGAAGAACTGCTGGATAACCAGACGGTGAAGTGGGCCGCGCTGGAGCACACCCCGTTGTACGCGCTGGCAAACCCGTTCTGGGACAGCGAAGCGAAGCTGATTGCGGCCGGGCAGGAGTTGATCGACAGAGGGGCGGATGTCCTGATGCTGGACTGCCTGGGCTTCCATCAGCGGCATCGTGATTTACTGCAAAAGGCGCTGGATGTTCCGGTGTTGCTCTCTAACGTCCTGATGGCGCGCCTGGCGTCAGAATTACTGGTGTAATGATTTTTCGTGACAGGTCATGAGCATGGCCCCTATAGTGGATTTTTCTCAATAAATATAAGGGCCAGTTCATGCTTCAAAGTAACGAATACTTTTCCGGTAAAGTGAAATCCATTGGTTTTACCAGCAGCAGCACTGGCCGCGCCAGTGTCGGCGTCATGGCGGAAGGGGAATACACCTTTGGCACCGCAGAAGCGGAAGAGATGACGGTGGTCAGTGGTGCGCTGAACGTCCTGCTGCCGGGTGAAACGGAGTGGAAAGTCTATAGTGCCGGGCAGGTGTTCAACGTGCCGGGCCACAGCGAGTTCCATTTGCAGGTTGCAGAGCCAACCTCTTATCTGTGCCGCTATCTGAAATAAAAGCATGCCGGGTGGCGCATTCGCTTACCCGGCCTACGTTTTGCCTGTCAGCGCTGCGCTTCGCCGCCGAGACCTTCCACCAGGTTCTGAATTAACGCCGCCAGCTCGCCGGTCATCAGGATAAAGTCTGCGTCAAAGCGCTGAGCATAATCTTCGCGGTCGATATCTTCGTTCTGATCGCGCAGTTCATCGCAGAACTTAAGGCGCTTCACGGAGCCGTCATCACACATCACAAACTGAATGCGCTGCTGCCAGTCGAGTGCCAGTTTGGTCACCACTTTGCCCGCTTCAATGTGCACGGCGATTTCGTCGCTCACCAGATCCTGTTTCTTCGCGCGGATCACGCCGCCATCTTCCAGCAGCGCTTTCAGCTCTGCTTCATCAAGGATCTGGAAGCCCTGCGCGGCAGTCCCGCTGCGCACCCACTCAGTCAGGGTCAGCTCAATCGGCGTCTCCAGTGCCAGCGGTACCACCGGTAATGAGCCAAGGCTCTTACGCAGCAGCGCCAGCGTATCTTCCGCTTTTTTGGCGCTGGCGCAGTCGACCATGATCAGCCCGTTCACGGTGTCGATCCACATCATGGTCTGGCTAAAGCGGCTAAAGGCGCGCGGCAGCAGCGAGTGCAGCACTTCATCCTTCAGTGAATCTTTTTCGGTTTTTTTAAGCTTACGGCCCTGTTCAGCTTCCAGCTTGAAGATCTTCGCTTCGAGCGCCTGCTTCACCACAGGCGTCGGCAGGATCTTCTCTTCTTTGCGGGCGCAAACGATGATTTGCCCCGTGCTGCTGGCGTGGGTCAGCGCATCGCTTTGAGAACCCATTGGCGGAACCCAGCCGGTTTTTGCCATATCCTGGCTACCGCAAGGGGTAAAGGAGTAAGCGGCTAACTGTTTTTCCATCTCTTCTGCACGCAGCGAAACGTCGCGGCTGAGACGGTAAACCATCAAATTTTTGAACCACAGCATGATAATTTCCACGGCCTTGTCGTTAAATCAGCGGGCATGATAACGAATTGTCGCATCGCTTGCATTGCTAATCGGGAAGTGGGCTTCTACTCTGTTGATAATCAAAATAATGAGGAGTGTCTTGTGCGTATTGGGATTGATTTGGGCGGCACCAAAACAGAAGTTATTGCGTTGAGCGAGCAGGGGGAGCAACTGTTTCGCCACCGTCTGCCTACGCCGCGCGATGATTATCACCAGACCATAGAGACGATTGCCCGTCTGGTCGATATGGCAGAGCAGGCAACGGGCGAGACGGGCACGGTCGGGATGGGGATCCCCGGCTCCATTTCGCCGTATACCGGCGTGGTGAAAAATGCCAACTCTACCTGGCTCAACGGTCAGCCGTTTGATAAAGACTTAAGCCAGCGTCTGAACCGGGAAGTGCGTCTGGCAAATGACGCTAACTGCCTGGCGGTCTCTGAGGCCGTAGATGGCGCAGCGGCTGGCGCGCAGACCGTATTTGCGGTCATTATCGGTACCGGCTGCGGGGCGGGCGTGGCCTTCGGTGGGCGCTCGCATATTGGCGGCAACGGCACCGCAGGTGAGTGGGGGCACAACCCGTTACCGTGGATGGACGAAGATGAACTCAAATACCGTGCCGAGGTGCCGTGCTACTGTGGCAAGCAGGGCTGTATTGAGACCTTTATTTCCGGCACGGGGTTTGCCACCGATTATCATCGTCTGAGCGGCCAGCCGCTGAAAGGCAACGAGATTATGCGTCTGGTTGAGGAACAGGATCCGGTGGCTGAACTGGCGCTCAGCCGCTACGAAATGCGGTTGGCTAAATCACTGGCGCATGTGATCAATATCCTCGATCCGGACGTGATTGTGCTGGGCGGCGGCATGAGCAACGTTGACCGGCTGTACGCGACGGTGCCAACGCTGGTGAAACAGTGGGTATTTGGGGGCGAATGCGAAACGCCGATCCGCAAAGCCGTCCATGGAGATTCCAGCGGTGTGCGCGGCGCGGCGTGGCTCTGGCCGGAATAAACGCAAAACGGCAACTTGCGTTGCCGTTTTTGATGTTTGTACCCTCTCCCACAGAGAGAGGGCCAGGGTGAGGGCAACATCCCCCATTTACTGCACCGCAAACTCCCTGTCCAGCCTGCTATACCCCAGCCCGTTGATCTTCTTCACCTTGATCTGCACCGGAATACGTTCTTTCATTGCCTCTACGTGGCTGATCACGCCGATGGTTTTCCCGGTGGCGTTCAGCGCGTCGAGCGCATCCAGCGCGGTGTCCAGCGTTTCGCTGTCGAGTGTGCCGAACCCTTCATCCAGGAAAAGCGAGTCAATGCGCGTTTTGTGACTGACCAGATCGGAAAGCGCTAAAGCCAGCGCCAGACTGACGAGGAAACTTTCCCCGCCGGACAGGGTACGGGTATCGCGTACCGCATCGGCCTGCCAGGTATCAACCACCTCCAGCTCCAGCGCGTCGCTGGCTTTACGCTGAAGCAGATAGCGGCCATGCAGACGGTTGAGCTGCTGGTTGGCAAGCCACACCAGATTATCCAGCGTCAGCCCCTGGGCGAATTTACGGAATTTATCGCCGGTGCTGGAGCCTATCAGCGCATTGAGATAGCCCCAGTCGTCAGCCTGACGCGCCGCCTCCTCAATCTGCTGCATAAGCGCCTGCTGGTGCAGACGGTTATCGGCGTCCTGTTTGAGCTGCTGGCGGATCTCCCCCTGATGCGTGGTGTTTTCACGAAGCTGTTGCGCCAGCTGGTGTAACTGCGCCTGAAGGGTTGCGGCGTCGGTTTCCAGCCCCTCCGGGCGTTGTGCCTGATGCGCCTGAAGCTGCTGGTTTGCCTGTACGGAGAGCGCCGTGGCCTGCTGGAGCTGGTTCTCCAGCGTCTGCTTTTGTTGTTCAAGCTGGCGGATCGACGCTTCATCCAGCAGGGCGGAGAGAAATGCCTCCTGACTGGCAAAGCAGCTCGCGGTCAGCGCGGCGCTGAACTGAGCCTGCGACTGCTGAAGCCGTTCACGCTCAAGCGTCTCCTGCTGCTGTAGGGTGGCGAGCTGGCTTTGCAGCGACACGCATTCGTCATGGATGCCGCGCCAGTTCTCAGGGATAACCGCGTCGGCTTCTGCGTCATCAGAATCCGGCAGCGTCTCCAGGATGGGCATCAGGACGTTAATACGTTCCTGAATCGTACCGTGCTGGGCCTGTTTTTCCTGCCAGCGGGTATATTCAGCTTCGCGTGCGCTCAGCCAGGCGCTTTCGGCCCCTTCATCGGGCACGCTAAGCGACAGCGACTCTAGCGAGGCCGCCAGCGCCTGACGCGTCGCCGTCAGCTGCTGCTGGTACTGGCGCGCCTGATCTTCCTGTTCATTGAGCTGGTTTTGCAGCGTCAGACGCTGGCTAAGCTGATACAGCTGGCGTTCATACTGCTCCTGTTCGCTCATCCAGGGGGCAATATCATCCTGAATATTCAGCGCTATGTTCAGGGAGGCGCAGACCTCCAGCCACTCTTTAGTGAGTGCTTGCTCTTCCTGAGAGAGGGCCTGTACTTCCTCTGTCTCGCGCTGGATCTGTTGGGTGAGCGCATTCACCTGCCCGAGCACCAGCAATCCTTCCTCTTTTAGCGCGGCAACCTCTTTCTCCAGCGCGTCGCGGCGGCGCTGATTGTCGGTCAGTTCAAGCGCCTGATACTGCACAACTGCCGGATGTTCGCTTGAACCGCAGAGCGGGCAAGGTTTACCCGCTTCGAGCTGTGCACGATAGTTCTCAAGATCCTTGATTGTCGCCTCACGCTCACAGAGCGCTTTCAGGTCGGCATAGTGCTGATTTTTCTCTTTGAACTGCTGACGCCGCAGGATCAGCGTTTCATTGAGCTTACCCTGCTCAGCCTGCGCTTTCTGAACGCTTTCCGCATTATGGCGCAGCCGTTTTTGCAGCGGCTGATAGCGAGCGTGAAGCGCAGTCAGACGCTGGCGGAGCGCCCGCGATTGTGCCTGTTGCTCCATTGCCGTCGCGAGATCCTCAGCCGTCAGCGTCAGCGTACTCTCCGGCATCTCAGTCAGTTTCTGACGAAGCTCAGCCATACGCGCTGACTGGGCCACAAGCTGATTTTTATCGCGACTCAGTTGCGTAAAATGCGCCCGCCAGCCGGCAATTTCCTGCCCCCACTGACGGAAACGATCGTGTTCGGTTAGCCACTGCGTCAGTACCGTGTGTTCTGTCTGCAACTGTTCACGGTTGCGCAGCGCACCGTTGCGAATACGCGAGCGCTGCGCCGCTCTGTCGAGTAAGCGAGTATTTACTTCAATAATTCGCGCTGTTGTCTGCGCCAGGCGGGTGGTCTGCTCCTGCTGATACTCCCACAGCGGACGTAGCTGGGCGGCGGGCTGTGCCAGCTGGAGCTTCGCCAGTTGCGGCGCGGCGTCCGTCAGAGCCTGTTGCGCCTGCTGCTGCGAAGCGGCTACGCGCTGCTGCTCACGTATCAGCTCGTCGTTACGCGTAAGCCACTGAAAATCTTTCTGTTGGCTCTGCTGCTGTGCCAGCAGGATTTTTTCTTCGTCAGTAAGTGCCTGCAAACTTTGCTGCAAGTGCTGCTGCTGTTCCTCGCTCAGCAGCACAACGCCTGCGGCCTGCGCTTCGCACATCTCCAGCGCGTTGCGTGCCGCTTTGTGTTTTTCAAAAACCATGGCGGAAATCTGGCCGTAAATTTCCGTGCCGGTCAGTTCTTCCAGCAGCTCTGCGCGATCGCTCGGTTTAGCATTCAGGAAGGCGGCAAACTGCCCCTGTGAGAGCAACATCGAGCGGGTAAAGCGACCATAGTCCAGCCCGGTGAGTGCGGCGGTTTGTTCCAGCTTATCCGTGACTTTATCGGCCAGAATTTTGCCGTCTTCGCAGCGGGCCAGCTCAACGCGCGGTGCCTGTAAGTTCCCGTCTGGCTGGTTGCGGGCGCGGTTCTGGCTCCAGAAAGCGCGATAAGCAACGCCTTTGACCTCAAATTCCACTTCAGCCAGGCATTCGGCGGTATCGCGCGTCATCAGGTCGTTTTGTGCCTGAGAGACCTTATTAAGACGCGGTGTTTCGTGGTAAAGCGCCAGGCAGATGGCATCCAGCAGCGTGGTTTTACCCGCGCCGGTTGCGCCGGTGATGGCAAATAGCCCATTGCTGGCGAAAGGCTCCGCGGTGAAATCGATTTTCCACTCACCCTTTAGCGAATTCAGATTTTTCAGACGCAGGCTCAGAATTTTCATGCGTTCCCGTCCTCGTCATTGAGGGAATGCAAGGTATGGGCAAACAGCTCGTTAAGCCTGGTGCGCCTGGCCTCGTCCACTTCTTCATGCGCAAGCCGCCGCGCGAACACCTCTTCAACCCGAAGTTCGCTAAGCGTTTCACGCTGGGCGTTCAGCAGAATTTTCTCGCGCTGCTCGCGGCTGCGACGTACCAGCAGCACCTCTACGGGAAGGTCTTCCGTCAGCGTCTGAATTTTACGCTGCATATCGTACAGGTAGTCATCGGTGGTGATTTCGATATCGAGCCAGACGGGGGGATTAAGCGCTGCGCCGCGCCACTGCTCAAGCTGAGCGGTAATGGCGGCCAGATCGCCTTTCAGCACTGCCAGCGGCTGGGTGACCGGCACCTCAAGCGTCTCAACGGCGCTAAGTTTGCCTTCGGTGAAGCTCACCAGATGCACGGATTTGGCTTTGCCCGTTTCGTCAAAACTGAGGGAAATGGGCGAGCCGCAGTAGCGAATATGCTCGCAGCCCCCGACGATCTGGGCCCGGTGAATATGCCCGAGGGCAATATAGTCGGCGGGGGGAAAGTTTTGCGCTGGAAACGCGTCCAGCGTCCCGATATAAATCTCGCGCACCGCATCACTCTTACTGGCCCCGACGGTGGTGAGGTGCCCGGTGGCAACGATCGGAATGGCCTGTTCGCCGCGCAGGGCGCAGGCTTCCGTATGCTGCTGGTGATAATAGCGGGTGATGGCCTGCAACAGATGCTGCTGTTTTTCGCTCCCGGACAGGCCTGCCTGGCTTTGCACGATATCGCGCGGGCGTAAAAACGGAATTGGGCATAGCACTGCGCCCGGCGTGCCGTCACGTTTTTTCAGGATCTGCGGCGCGTGTCCGGCGCTGGCCACCACGGTGGTATTGAGGAACGCTAGAATATCGCGGGATTCATTCAGCGTCGCGACCGAGTCATGGTTTCCGGCGACAATCACCAGGTGACAACCGGTTTGCTGGAGGTTGACCACAAAACGGTTGTACAGCTCACGCGCATAGCTCGGCGGCGATCCGGTATCAAAAATGTCGCCCGCCACAATAATTGCGTCCACCTCGTGAGCCTGAGCCGTCTCCAGCAGCCAGTTCAGGAACGCTTCATGTTCCGCGGCGCGGCTTTTGCTGTAAAAATTTTGACCCAGGTGCCAGTCTGAGGTGTGAAGTATGCGCATAAGAGATCCGTGGCAATAATAAGAAAGCAGGATTATAAACGTTCGGGGAACGGAAAATAACCGCTGTAATAAAACAACAGTTTGCTATTTATCGTGGTAATGTTTTTCATAAATCTGTCATAAATCTGACGCATAATGACGCCGCATTACAGACTTGTAACTTAAATACGATAAGACAGGGCAAAGTATGGCGAGACGTATTCTGGTCGTAGAAGATGAAGCTCCGATCCGTGAAATGGTGTGCTTCGTGCTTGAACAAAATGGCTTCCAGCCGGTTGAAGCGGAAGATTATGACAGCGCGGTGAACCAGCTGAATGAACCCTGGCCCGATCTGATCCTGCTGGACTGGATGCTGCCTGGCGGTTCCGGATTGCAGTTTATCAAGCATATCAAACGCGAGGCGATGACCCGCGATATCCCGGTGGTGATGCTGACGGCGCGCGGTGAGGAAGAGGATCGCGTGCGCGGTCTGGAAACTGGCGCGGACGATTACATCACCAAGCCATTCTCTCCAAAAGAGCTGGTGGCGCGTATCAAAGCCGTGATGCGCCGTATTTCACCGATGGCGGTGGAAGAGGTGATTGAGATGCAGGGTCTGAGCCTGGATCCTACCTCACACCGGGTCATGACCGGTGAAAATCCCCTCGATATGGGCCCCACCGAATTTAAACTCCTGCACTTCTTTATGACCCACCCGGAGCGCGTTTACAGCCGCGAACAGTTGCTGAATAACGTCTGGGGAACTAACGTCTATGTCGAAGACCGAACGGTTGACGTCCATATTCGCCGCCTGCGTAAAGCACTGGAACTGAGCGGCCACGATCGCATGGTACAGACGGTCCGCGGCACGGGTTATCGCTTCTCGACCCGTTTCTGAACAATGACAGGAGTGTGACGCGTGCTGGAACGTCTGTCATGGAAAAGGCTCGTCTTTGAACTGATCTTATGCTGTATTCCGGCCCTCATTCTGGGGGCTATTTTTGGCTATCTGCCGTGGTTTTTACTGGTGGCCGTGACGGGGTTGCTCGTCTGGCATTTCTGGAATTTACTGCGTCTTTCCTGGTGGCTGTGGGTCGACAGAAGTATGACACCCCCGCCGGGAAGCGGGAGCTGGGAACCGCTACTCTACGGCCTGCACCAGATGCAGATGCGTAATAAAAAGCGCCGTCGTGAGCTGGGAAGTCTGATAAAACGCTTTCGCAGCGGCGCGGAGTCGCTGCCGGACGCAGTGATCCTGACGACGGAAGAAGGGACCATCTTCTGGTGCAATGGCCTCGCACAGCAGCTGTTGGGCCTGCGCTGGCCGGATGATAACGGTCAGAACATCCTCAACCTTCTGCGCTATCCCGAGTTCACGCTGTATCTGAAAACGCGTGATTTTAGTCGTCCGCACAATTTGAAGCTCAATAACGGTCGCCATCTTGAAATTCGCGTGATGCCCTACAGCGATCGGCAGTGGCTGATGGTGGCGCGGGATGTCACCCAGATGCATCAGCTTGAGGGCGCAAGACGTAACTTCTTTGCTAACGTCAGCCACGAGCTGCGTACGCCGTTGACGGTGCTTCAGGGCTATCTGGAGATGATGCAGGAGCAAACGCTTGAGGGGGCGCCGCGTGAGAAAGCGCTGCATACCATGCGGGAACAGACGTTCCGCATGGAAGGGCTGGTCAAACAGCTACTAACGCTTTCAAAAATTGAGGCTGCCCCGTCGCTGGCGCTAAACGACATCATTGATGTGCCGATGATGCTGCGAGTGGTGGAGCGCGAAGCCCAAACGCTGAGCCATAATCAACACACCCTGAGTTTTGATGTTGATAACACGCTGAAAGTGCTCGGCAGTGAAGATGAGCTGCGAAGCGCTATCTCAAACCTGGTCTATAACGCCGTGAATCATACCCCGACAGGGACGCATATCGCGGTGCGGTGGCAGCATACTCCGGCAGGGGCTGAATTTAGCGTCGAGGACAACGGGCCGGGGATTGGGCCTGAACACCTCCCGCGTCTCACCGAACGGTTCTACCGGGTGGATAAGGCGCGCTCGCGGCAGACCGGCGGGAGCGGACTGGGGCTGGCAATTGTGAAGCATGCCGTCAGCCACCACGAAAGCCGGCTCAATATCGAAAGCACCCTGGGTAAGGGCACGCGCTTTAGCTTCGTGATCCCGGAACGATTAATTGCCAAAAAAAGTGCCTGACAGCGTGTGTGTCAGGCTACCTTTCCACGGGCCAGCGATTGCTGGCCCGTTTGCTTTGCAGTCAAGCGAAACGCGAGTGAATATTATACGGCTGGTGCTTTTTTGTTCGCATGATTAGCCATGAGTTTTTCTTATACATGGCATATTATTTTGGTCTGAATTTTCATGCTGGCATATTGTTCTGGTTTTACGATCCCTTCTTGCCTTTAAACGTTATAAGCGTTTAAATTGCCCCCCATATACTGTCAGACCGACTGTATTTGCGTGGTAAATCGAAAAACTATTCTTCGCCACGCCTGGACGGGAGCATATCCCGCTGAAATTGAGCAAATTTTCCGCTGTATCGTCCCGTCAGGGATGGCGAAAATCTCAACGTATTCAACACCACATCCACAGGCAGTAAGGTTTTATGACCCATCACTTGAAATCGCGTGACATTATCGCGCTGGGCTTTATGACATTTGCGCTGTTCGTTGGCGCAGGTAACATCATTTTTCCTCCAATGGTTGGCTTACAGGCGGGTGAACACGTCTGGACGGCTGCGTTTGGCTTCCTGCTTACTGCCGTGGGCCTGCCGGTACTGACCGTTATCGCGCTGGCGAAAGTCGGTGGCGGTGTGGACAGCCTCAGCACCCCGATTGGCAAAGTGGCTGGCGTTCTGCTGGCAACCGTCTGCTATCTGGCCGTTGGCCCGCTGTTCGCGACCCCGCGTACGGCGACCGTCTCCTTTGAAGTGGGTATTGCCCCGCTGACCGGTGACGGCGCGATGCCGCTGTTTATTTACAGCCTCATTTACTTCGCCATCGTGATTCTGGTTTCTCTCTATCCGGGCAAACTGCTGGATACTGTGGGTAACTTCCTGGCACCGCTGAAAATTGTGGCGCTGATTGTGCTGGCGGTTGCGGCCATCGTCTGGCCTGCGGGGCCCATCAGCTCCGCGATGGACGCCTACCAGAACGCGGCGTTCTCAAACGGTTTCGTGAACGGCTATCTGACGATGGATACGCTTGGCGCGATGGTGTTTGGTATCGTTATCGTTAACGCCGCGCGTTCCCGCGGGGTGACCGAAGCGCGTCTGCTGACTCGCTACACCATCTGGGCTGGCCTGATGGCCGGTGTCGGCCTGACGCTGCTGTATCTGGCGCTGTTCCGTCTGGGTTCAGATAGCGCAACGCTGGTCGATCAGAGCGCAAACGGCGCGGCGATCCTGCATGCTTACGTGCAGCACACCTTTGGTGGTGCAGGCAGCATGCTGCTGGCGGCGCTGATTTTCCTGGCCTGTCTGGTGACGGCGGTGGGTCTGACCTGCGCCTGCGCGGAGTTCTTCGCTCAGTATCTGCCGCTTTCTTACCGCACGCTGGTGTTTATCCTCGGCATCTTCTCCATGGCGGTGTCAAACCTCGGTCTGAGCCACCTGATTCAGGTCTCAATTCCGGTGCTGACGGCGATCTATCCGCCATGTATCGTGCTGGTAGTGCTGAGCTTCACCCGTCCGTGGTGGCATAACTCCACGCGAATTATTGCGCCAGCCATGTTTATCAGCCTGATTTTTGGTATCCTTGACGGGATCAAAGCATCAGCATTTGCAGAAATCCTGCCAGCCTGGACACAGCGTCTGCCGCTGTCCGAGCAGGGCCTGGCCTGGCTGATGCCTTCCGTTGTAGCGCTGGTTCTGGCGATTATCTGGGACCGTGCGGCAGGGCGTCAGGTGACATCCAACGCCCATTAATCAACGGCAACAAATTGTTTAACCACGGGGCTTAAGGCCCCGTGGTTTTTTGTTTTTTTCGTGTTGAATGGCAAGATTTTAATGGAAAGCACTAACAAACTTAAACGTGGATTGAGCACCCGCCACATCCGCTTTATGGCGCTGGGCTCGGCTATCGGTACCGGTCTTTTTTATGGCTCGGCAGATGCCATCAAAATGGCCGGTCCAAGCGTTCTGCTGGCCTACATCATCGGCGGCGTGGCGGCGTATATCATCATGCGCGCCCTTGGCGAAATGTCGGTTCACAACCCCTCTGCCAGTTCCTTCTCCCGCTACGCGCAGGAAAATTTAGGCCCGCTGGCCGGGTTTATCACCGGCTGGACCTACTGCTTCGAAATCCTGATTGTTGCCATTGCCGATGTGACGGCGTTTGGTATCTATATGGGGGTCTGGTTCCCCGCCGTGCCGCACTGGATCTGGGTGCTGAGCGTGGTGCTGATTATCTGCGCCGTTAACCTGATGAGCGTGAAGGTGTTTGGCGAGCTGGAGTTCTGGTTCTCCTTCTTCAAGGTCGCGACCATTATCATCATGATCCTCGCCGGTTTCGGCATTATCATCTGGGGTATCGGCAACGGTGGACAGCCAACCGGCATTCACAACCTGTGGAGCAACGGCGGCTTCTTTAGCAACGGCTGGCTCGGGATGGTCATGTCGCTGCAGATGGTCATGTTCGCCTATGGCGGAATCGAGATTATCGGCATCACCGCCGGGGAAGCGAAAGATCCGGAGAAGTCTATTCCGCGCGCCATCAACTCGGTACCGATGCGCATCCTGGTGTTCTACGTGGGCACGCTGTTTGTGATTATGTCCATCTACCCGTGGAACCAGGTGGGCACCAACGGCAGCCCGTTTGTCCTGACTTTCCAGCATATGGGCATTGCGTTTGCCGCCAGCATTCTCAACTTTGTGGTGCTGACCGCCTCGCTGTCGGCCATCAACAGTGACGTGTTCGGCGTGGGCCGTATGCTGCACGGCATGGCGGAGCAGGGCAGTGCGCCGAAGGTGTTTGCCAAAACGTCGCGTCGCGGTACCCCGTGGGTAACGGTGCTGGTCATGACCGTGGCGCTGCTGTTCTCGGTCTACCTGAACTACATTATGCCAGAGAACGTCTTCCTGGTGATTGCGTCGCTGGCGACCTTTGCGACGGTGTGGGTGTGGATCATGATCCTGCTGTCGCAGATTGCGTTCCGTCGCCGCCTGTCGCCAGAAGAGGCCAAAGCGCTGAAGTTTAAAGTGCCGGGCGGCGTGCCAACGACCATTGTCGGTCTCATCTTCCTGGTCTTCATCATTGGCCTGATTGGTTATCACCCGGATACCCGTATTTCCCTGTACGTGGGCTTCGCGTGGATCGTCCTGCTGCTGGTGGGCTGGATGTTTAAATGTCGCCGCGATCGTCAGCTGGCGGAAGCACAGTAACATTCTTTTCCCCTCTCCCCGTGGGCTGAGGGTTCCCCACAAATTAATGCGAGCACTGAGCAATCCCCTCGCCCCTCCGGGGAGAGGGTTAGGGTGAGGGGAA